>JBFOLQ010000115.1:0-2041 GCA_040830145.1 Flavobacteriaceae bacterium
AATTTTGGTCATCGTCGTTATGGTATTCAACCTACGGGCGTCCATATTGATTTCGGGATTGTTGCCTGTAGCAGTTTTAATGGTCTTTATTTCAATGAAATTATTTGGTGTGGATGCCAATATTGTTGCCCTTTCCGGTATTGCCATTGCCATAGGAACGATGGTAGATGTGGGTGTCATTCTTTCTGAGAATATTATTAGGCACCTTGATGAAAATAAAAGCAGGCCTGAGCATGGACAGCTACCTATCAATACGGTGGTATACAATGCCACCACTGAAGTTTCGGGGGCCATACTCACCGCCGTGCTGACTACCATTATTAGTTTTGTGCCGGTCTTTACGATGATGGGGGCTGAGGGGAAATTGTTTCGTCCGTTGGCATTTACCAAAACAATGGCATTGACGGCCTCCATCATTGTGGCCCTTTTCCTGATACCGCCCTTTGCCGCTTATTTCTTTAGAAAGCAACGCTTAAAAAAACTGTACGGATACGCTATAAATGGGGCACTGATGGTATTGGGCCTTTTGGCAATTGTGTACGGCTATTGGTTGGGACTGGTATTGATAGGGTATGGTGCTTTGGCATTGCTTTCGTTGAGGGATACGCTTTCACGTAAGCAATACAATCTAGGGGCTATTTTTCTATCCGCTTTGGCCATTGTCTTTTTGCTTGCCGTGTATTGGCGACCACTCGGCTTTGATCGAAGTGTATTGATGAACCTACTTTTTGTGGGAATCATCAGTTTTGGTCTTTTGGGCACATTTTGGGTGTTCAGAAAGTATTATGCCCAAATTCTGGGATGGGCATTGCAGAACAAGTTTCTTTTTCTTTCCCTCCCGATGACCATTGTTGTATGCGGTGTGTTCATCATGCGCAATACGGGAAAGGAATTTATGCCTTCGCTCAATGAAGGCTCATTTCTATTAATGCCCACTTCGTTGCCCCATGCCGGCATTGAAGAAAATAAGCGTGTACTGCAGCAATTGGATATGGCAGTGGCCAGTATCCCAGAAATTGAAACCGTTGTGGGAAAAGCAGGTAGGACCGAATCTGCACTGGATCCGGCTCCGCTATCCATGTACGAGAATGTGATTCAATACCGCCCAGAATACGTATTGAATGCCATGGGCAAACCACAGCGATTTAAGGTCAGTGTTGATGGTTACTTTGAATTGAAAAATGGAAAGGCGGTGGCCAACCCCAACAATTCCGTCCAATCAAAGACGAAAGGGAAGGGGGATATTGTGGATAATCCTTTCCGTATTGATCGTAATCAACTCATTGAGGACGATGATGGGGCGTATTTCAGAAATTGGCGTCCCCAAATACAATCCCCCGATGATATTTGGAGTGAAATTGTAAAAGTGACCAAGTTGCCAGGGGTGACCTCTGCGCCAAAATTACAGCCCATTGAAACCCGATTGGTAATGTTGCAAACAGGAATGAGGGCGCCCATGGGCATTAAGGTCAAGGGACAGGACTTGCGGGAAATAGAAGCCTTTGGCCTTCAACTGGAAGATATTCTTAAATCAGCCGAGGGGGTAAAGGAGGAAGCCGTTTTCGCAGATCGTATCGTTGGAAAGCCATATCTTCTTATTGACATCGATAGGGAACGACTGGCCCGGTATGGTATTACCATTGAAGATGTACAGAGGGTGATTTCCATTTCCGTGGGCGGGATGCCGTTGACCCAAACCGTTGAAGGTCGTGAACGTTATGCGGTTCGTGTGCGCTATCCGAGGGAACTGCGGAACAATCCTGATGCGTTAAAAAGTATTTATGTGCCTGTAGCCAAGGGAAGTCCGGTACCATTGAGTGAATTGGTGACCATTCGGTATGAACAAGAGCCACAGGTCACTAAAAGTGAAGATGCATCTTTGGGGGGGTATGTGTTGATCGATAAGTTGGATGGCTGCGCAGAAGTGGATGCGGTTGAAAAAGCGCAAGCGTCCATTCAGGCAAAGATAGACAGCGGGGAAACCACTGTTCCAAGGGGAATCAACTATGCTTTTACGGGAACCTATGAAAATCAATTGAGG
>JBFOLQ010000116.1:0-5548 GCA_040830145.1 Flavobacteriaceae bacterium
CATACACATGCTCAAAGATAAATTCACTGCCCAAGGGATATGAGTTAATGGGTTGCCGGGTCACAAGGTCAGTATAGGTGACCGTACCGGCTACCGCCACGCTCTTGAACTGGGTAAACTGATGGAAATCACAGGTGACGGTCTTGAATTTGGGGACCTTTATGGTATTGCCCAAACTGTCCTTTACCATATTGCCATCGTCATCGGTAAGATAGGTATGGCCGTCCGGGATTTGTTTTTCCCGAATGAGTTGCTTTTCACTGATCTGTTCCGGGGATATGTTGATTTCCTTGAAGATGACCTCCATGGCATAATCATAGTCAATGCCCCTTACCCTATTGGTATGGTACTGTGTCCACAGGTCATTGAGACCATAGGTGTTGAAGTTGAGAAGTTCGTCCTGCAGGGTCTTGGGAAGGATTTTATCACTTTGGTTCCCCAAATGCACCCGTACGTGGTCAGTACCCCTTGTATGGGCCGTTTCCATCTTGGAACGGGCATCGGCATATCCAGGGCTCAATTCCAATAGGTATTTGTAATCGGCATACGCATTTCTATAATCCCGCTTTGAATGTGCATTCTGCAACAGGCCATTGGCACGGACATACAGATGGTCGGCCAGTTGGGACTTGGTATCTATGATCTTCTGGTCGTAGTCGCGCAACTGAAAGACAGCCTGCCTATTTTCTTCCACCAGTTGAAGGGGCAATAAGGGCCTAATGCGTTCCTGTACGGACTTCAAGCTCCGATAGGTTTGGAATATATCTTCCAAATGGGCCGGATTTCCCTCCTTTTCGAGAAAGTCAATATGGGCCAACTCCCTTTCAGTATGTTTTTCAAATGCCTCTTCCAATAGCAGTACATAGGGTTGGTGCCCTTTTTTGGTCTTGCTCTCCCCCAAATGGTCCACCGCCCGGTCTATGGCACTGATATAGTCCCCGGCATTTACCGCTTCCTGGGTTTTCTTGACACTGTTGCAGCTCCAAATGAACAGTGTGATACCGATAAGAATCATTCCTTTTTTCATGCGCTTGGAATTTGGTTCTTGTAACTGGTTTTTCAATTCCCGTGCCAAAATGGCCCTGTACCATAACGGGAAGGGCTTCATTATCGTATGGAGCCCGCGGGGGGTATAGGGTATGTATGTTGCTTACTTTTCTGGGCAGCAGCTGTGTAGGGGGCATTTGCCGACCCTGATCGGTACCGGTTAAAAAAACATATAACATGGACAGGCCATGGCCCATTTTAGCCTTCCTTGGTGGTACTACGGGGTATGGATAAAATTACTTTTTTTCCTTGTCCTCAAAAACGGGCAACAACTTGGTGGATAGATTTCCGAAGCCGATGCGCAGGTGCTCCCTTTCGCAATAGGCCCGCATGGTAACGGTATCCCCATCCTGTATAAAGGTCCGTTCCTCCCCGTTTCGCAGGCGTACGGGCTTGGTGCCCTGCCAGGCCAGCTCCAGCATGGAGCCATAGGAGTCCGGCGTGGGCCCTGAGAGCGTACCCGACCCCATCATGTCGCCACTGTTCACATTGCAACCGTTGACGGTATGGTGCGCCAGTTGTTGTGACATGGTCCAGTACATATATTTAAAGTTGGAACGGCATACGGTGGTAGGGACGGAATTTTCCGGGGCAATGGCGACCTCCAATTGAATGTCAAAGGCGTGCTTTCCCTTTTGCTGTAGATAGGGGAAGGGCTTGGGGTCCTGTTTGGGGCTACTGACCCTAAAGGGCTCCAATGCATCGAGGGTAACGATCCAAGGGGAAATGGAAGAGGCGAAATTCTTCGCCAGGAATGGCCCTAGGGGAACGTATTCCCATTTTTGGATGTCCCGCGCGCTCCAATCATTGAAGAGGACCATCCCAAAAATATAATCCTCGGCCTCTTCAATGGGAATGGGTTCACCCATAGGGTTGCCATCAGTGGTGATAAAGGCCATTTCCAGTTCAAAATCAACCAATTTTGAAGGGCCAAAAACAGGTTTGTCGGCCCCTTTGGGCAAGGTTTGCCCCATGGGCCTGCGCACGGGGGTGCCCCCGGGCACAATGGTGGAACTGCGGCCGTGGTAGCCCACCGGAATGTGCAGCCAGTTGGGCATCAGTGCATTTTCAGGGTCCCTGAACATGGTGCCCACATTGGTTGCATGCTCCCTACTGGAGTAAAAATCGGTATAATCCCCAATGGCCACGGGCAGTTTCATTTCTACCTCGTCCATGGAAAAGAGCACCACTTTTTTATGGTCCTCGTTCTTTTGCAATTCGGGATTGTTGCTATCAAATATTTCGCTGATCCGGTTCCGTACCAAGCGCCAGGTCTTTTTTCCATCAGAGATGAAATCATTGAGGGTATCCTGAAGAAAGATGTCCTCCGTCAAGGGGATGCCCTCAAAATAGCCCAATTGGTGCAGGGCCCCAAGATCAATGGCAAAATCCCCGATACGGGTGCCAATGGTAATGATGTCGTCCCGGGTCAAAAATACCCCAAAGGGGATGTTCTGTATGGGGAAATCGGTCTTATCACTGACGGGGAGCCATGTTTTTTTAAGGGGGTCGTTCGTAGGTAATGACATTTTTGAAAGGGTGTTGATTTTTGTTTGATAAAAACTTGATCAAAGATATTATTTTCTTCGTACCAACGATGGGCAATTTGTATTTTTGCCCCCTGATAACCCATAACTTTTAAAATGGAGAGGGATACCTGTATTTTTGACTTGATAGCGTCCGAGAGGGAACGCCAGATCAGTGGCCTGGAGCTGATAGCCTCCGAGAATTTTGTAAGCGACCAGGTGATGGAGGCCGCAGGATCGGTACTTACGAACAAATATGCCGAGGGGTATCCCGGAAAAAGGTACTATGGGGGCTGTGAGGTGGTCGATGAGATAGAACAATTGGCCATTGACCGCGCCAAGGAGCTTTTTGGGGCGGCCTATGCCAATGTACAGCCCCATTCGGGATCCCAGGCCAATGCCTCGGTATACCACGCCTGTCTACGGCCCGGTGACACCATCCTGGGCTTTGACCTTTCCCATGGGGGACACCTGACCCATGGCTCCCCGGTGAATTTTTCGGGAAAGTTGTACAAACCCGTTTTTTATGGGGTGGAGCAGGAGACCGGGCGATTGGATTACAATAAGATCGAGGCCATTGCCCAAAAGGAAAAGCCGGCGCTCATCGTAGCGGGGGCCTCTGCCTATTCCCGGGATATGGACTTTGAAAAGTTCCGCACCATCGCCGATGGGGTGGGCGCCCTGTTAATGGCCGATATTTCACATCCGGCGGGTCTGATAGCCAAGGGCATCCTGAGCGATCCCATTCCGCATTGCCATATTGTGACCACCACCACGCACAAGACCTTGCGGGGTCCAAGGGGGGGGCTCATATTGATGGGGGCCGATTTTGACAATCCTTTTGGTATTACCCTCAAGAGTGGAAAGCTTCGAAAAATGTCCGCCTTGCTCAATTTGGCCGTGTTTCCGGGGAACCAGGGAGGTCCCCTGGAACATATTATTGCGGCCAAGGCCGTTGCCTTTGGGGAGGCCCTGACCGATGGGTTCCTGGATTATATGGTACGGGTGCGGAACAACGCCAAGGCCATGGCAGCTGAATTTGTAAAAAGGGACTACCACATCATTTCAGGGGGTACGGACAACCACATGATGCTCATGGACCTACGGAACAAAGGGATTACGGGCAAAGAGGCCGAGGCAGCCCAGGTACGGGCCGATATCACCGCGAATAAGAATATGGTGCCCTTTGATGACAAGTCACCCTTTATCACCTCCGGTATCCGTTTGGGTACGGCCGCCATTACCACCAGGGGGCTTCAGGAAGGGGACATGTCCACCATCGTTGAACTGATCGACCAGGTGATTACAAACCCTGGGGACGATACCATCTTGGCGAATACCAAGAAGCAGGTCAACGCACTTATGGGGGGCAGGCCCCTCTTCAACCCTTAGAAGAAGGCTTTAAAAGATTAGGTCAAAGCCCTCTGGGGCAATCTTTGCGCTCTTGAGGTCATATACCTGTCCATCATCTTCCTCATCAATGCATATGCCCCAGTAGTCAAAGTACGCATCCCCGGCATTGGCCAGGTGCATACGGGTAATTTCCATGGAGGCATTGGTAAAATAATCGGTCCGGTATATGGGGACATAGATGCTTGCGGGCATGCCGTGTCCCGCCTCCGTATAGTAAGGGGCATGTTCCACTAGGGCCCTGAGAATGTCAAATAACTTGATCAGGATGCTCTTGGGACTGATGCGTTTGATGTGGATGGTGGTCTCCCTTAAATAAAAGGATAGTTCCTCCAGGTCCAGGTTGTCGTCCTTGTTTTCCTCCTGTAGCCTTATAAAGGCCAGCATAAGGGAGAGCATGGTCCGCTGGGTATTCTTTTGGGAGCGTTTTAGAATATCGCCCTCCAGAATGGTCAGAAATTGATTGAAATTGAGGTCCATGTCGACCTCGATGGTCAAGAGCGTTTCATCTTCCTTCCCCGGATGTTCCCTTACCAGGACCTCCGACGAAAAGATTTTGTTCAGCTCTTTTTGAAACCTCCTTGTTCCCCTAAGAAGGTGTTCATTTTTGTGTTGAGTAAGTTCCACCATTGACGCTAGAATTAAGTTAAACTCCAATATCGATTAGGGGAACTACGGTTTTTTTTGTAAATTTACATCAAAATGTAACAAAAAAGCAACAAAAAATTGAAAAATTTCAACAAAAATTCTTCGCTGTTACAGAGGATCGAGCAAATCATTGAAAATAAAAATATTAGCTACAATAAGTTCGAAATTGCCATTGGCGCCAGTCGTGGCACCATTTCCAGGGCCATTCGCCAGGATACCAATATAGGGTCCAGACTTATTGAAAACATCCTTCATATGTACCCGGAAATCAGTGCCGAATGGTTGCTTCGGGGCGAGGGCCAGATATGGCGTTCCCCCTATGCCTACGGTACTGCAAAGGCCGGTGCCAACGGGCCTGCCCAAGAGGGGGAGGTGGTCTCCTCCATGGAGAAATTTGTCCTCAGCACGTGGGAAAAGCGATACGGGGCTGAATTACGGGGGATAAAACAGCAGTTGGAGATTTTCTTCCGCGACAAATTGGACCAGGGCCAACGGGCCCGCCAGCGTGGCAAAGGGGCACCCGCCCCTTCAAAGGATGTCAGCTAGGATACTGCCGTACCCTAGGAAATCTTTCGTATGTTGGCCACATACTCCAATTTGTACTCGATCAGCCCTATTAGAAAATCCACGGCCGCAATATTGCGCTCCTTATTGAATTTCCTAAGGAATTCTATGGTCTTCAGGGAGGTGTCCCTGTATTCCAAGGCATACGATTCCACGTCAAATTCCTGAAGATAGAGGTTGTTGAAATAGATGACCATATTGTCAAACCAGACCTTTTCGTCCGTCATCTTCCTGCATTTCTCCATATTTTCCGTTAGTTTTTCAATACCCTAATAGGCATCGATTTTCTCTTTGAGAAGTTGTTGTAGTCCCATGTTTGTTCCCTTTTTATTTGTATTCCCAAAAATTATCGC
>JBFOLQ010000117.1:0-6799 GCA_040830145.1 Flavobacteriaceae bacterium
ATACCGTTCCAGTTGCAATGCATTGATCAAATAGTTGTATGTGGCATTGGCCCTCGCCAATTGCGCATTCAAGTAGTTGTTCTGGGCATCCAGAAGCTGTACAATGTTCACTGCTCCATTGGAGTAGGCGGTTTGGGTCAGATCTAAGGATTCCTTAGCGGTTTCCTCTGATATCTGGGACAGTAGAATATTGGATATTTGATTGACCACATTGAGCACTGCCCCCCTTATATTGGTAGCAATGGCCAGTTCGGTATTCTCCACGTTAAGTTCCAATTGTTCCTTTTGTATCATGGCGGTCTGCCGATTGATATTTGAAAGGTTTTGGTTCACAATGGGAATGGAAAGGCTTACCCCTGCGGTATAATAATTGTCCACCAAAAAAAATCCTTGGGGAGGGACACTCCCAGCCCCCGTTCGGTTAAAGGTGGTATTGTATTGCCCCTGCAAGGCAACGGTGGGTAAAAATCTACCCCTACCATTTAATCTGATATTCCGTTCCGTAGCCTCTATATTATGCTCCAACGACCTCAGTTCCGGGGCATTTTTATTCGCTTCCTTAATCAGAAAATCAATGAAGGGTTCACGTAGCGAAGGGTCATCCAACAATGAGAATATTTCGTCGTAATTGTATCGTTCAAATATCCCTTCCC
Organism: Flavobacteriaceae bacterium; assembly: GCA_040830145.1. GTDB lineage: Bacteria > Bacteroidota > Bacteroidia > Flavobacteriales > Flavobacteriaceae > JBFOLQ01. The sequence goes on from JBFOLQ010000117.1 coordinate 654, forward strand.
TTAAAGCCACGTCCTCAACATCTATTTCCATTCCCGGAGGGTTGTTAAGCACCTGATTCAAAAGCACAAACCCTTGTTCCAATTGATTTACGGCCTCTACCATGGACTGGGTGTTCTGCGCCATTTCACTTCTAAAACGCAACACATCGGATTTACCAGCCTGGCCCGCCTTAAAATTCTGCTCTGCTATTTGAAGGTTCCTTTTTGTCAAATCCAAATTGCGCAACTGTATCTGGGAGCCAGCTTTTAGGACCAAGGTGTTGAAATACGCCGTAGAGGCATTCAAAATAAGGTCTAGTTCCGCAGCATTAAAATTCTCTTGCTGGGCCTTTTGCAAACTTTTTTGTATGCTGATGTTGGCATTCGCCGATTCTGAAAAAAGCACTTGGTTCAATGTAATGTTGCCACTTGTTGAAAATTCCGGATTTTGTCCGTTACTGATTTCCGCCAAGCTTGGGTCTACATAGGAACCTGTTCCCGAAGCAGTCACCGAAGGCAAATAACCGCTTTTGGCCGATTTAACATCCTGTTGCCCCAACTCAACATCCTTTTGGGTCGATTGTAAGGATAGGTTGTTCTTCAAGGCATCATCAATGACGGTCAAAAGATTGTACTCCTTTTTGGAAAGTACATTTTTGAACTCGCCCACAAAATCAGTCTCTCCAATTAAACTATATTTAATGGGCACTCCCACAGCCTCAGCCGTATTGTAATTGAGGGTCAACCTTGGGGTGTACTCAATCAGGACAGGTAAATCTGCCAAGGAAGTACCATTGATATAGGCTTCAATACTCAGGGCCATTCGACGAAAAAACTGATCCATATCATCATCGGCCCTGTAGGTGGCCATCATCCCATTGCGCACTGCCATGGGACCATTGACAGTAAAGGAAGGCAACTTTGCATCAATAAATGCCTGTGCCAATTGTTTATCCTCCGCCTCGGTCAGAAAAAAGCCCCCAGCCATATAAATGGCATCGATCCCTTCAAGATTTGAGAGAATATCATCAGGGGAATCAAAGGGAATCAATTCGTAATCGGCTTGCATTTTCGCCAATTCCGTATCCAGCGTCTCCCGTATGGGAACCACCTTCAACAAAGGTGCATCAAAAGCTATCCCTATATGCTTGAAACCCGTTAATTCCTTAAACTTCTTAAGGTCTTCAGTATAGGATTCCGATTCAATTAAATAGGTGAAATTTTCTATGCCAGAGGTGGCATTCGTCAAATCAAACCCAAAAAAATCCTGATTGATGGCCCCAAATAGAATAGTGGGTTTTTTATGGGCTTCTTGGCCGCCGACCACTTGGTTGTTAACCACTCCGAAAGCCAAGATGATATCAATATCATCGTTCAGCAGTCGGTTATAATTACTTCTGGCCCTTTCAATTTCAAAATTATTGGCAAGAATATACCCTTCCGGAAATTCAATGGTGGCATCTTCCCCGACGACGGCCAATATTTCGGTCTTCATCCTTTCGAACAAGGGCTCCATTTCCGCCGATCAATAATCGACAAGAATCCCGATTTTGTAATGTTGCTTATTCTGGGAAAAAACATTTGTTGAAAGCACCAATAAAAGGAATACAATACACTTCTTCATTGATAGATTGGTTTTTGCTTCCGTTCAAGAAACTTAATCGGAAACTGCAAAGTCGAAAAAAAAAGGGAAAAAACATCACGTCTAGGTCAATAATTGCAAAATTGTGCGCTTTTGACCAGAACAGACAAGTAACCCCCTAAGGCTATGGCCCTTTAGTAGTCTTTCACGGTCCTAAAGCCCAAATGTTCCAAGGATGAATCAATGCTTGTCGCCATGCGCGAAGAAATTCGGTAGCTGGCACAATACGATGGGTTGCATAGGAACGAACCACCCTTTATTACTTTTTCCGTGGCATATGGATTACTGGCATTATAAGCTTTGTTAGCCCCCTTGGGATTTAGCTGTATCCCTTTCTTTTCCTTTTGCAGTCCGTAGTATTTCGTGTGGTACCAATCATTGGTCCACTCCCATACATTACCTGCCATATCATATAACCCAAATCCATTTGGCTGAAAGGATTTTACCGGGGCCCTTCGCTCAAAGCCATCCTCTAAACTATTCTTTTCAGGAAAACTCCCTGTCCATGTGTTTGCCATTTTGGGAAGCGCATCATAGGAATCCCCCCAGAAGTAGATACTGCCATCTTCGCCCCCTCGGGCAGCATACTCCCATTCGGCCTCAGTGGGCAAGCGTTTTCCAGCCCATTCGCAATAGGCCTGGGCGTCTTCATAAGCAATATGCACCACTGGATATTGTTCCTTACCTTCTATGGAACTATTGGGACCATTGGGATGTCTCCAATCGGTTCCCAAGGTCCATTTCCACCATTGTGAATAGTCTTGTAGGTTTGTCGCCCTTGTTTTCCTAAAGGTCAGGGAACCGGGCTGCATGACGGAATCGTGTGGTTTGGGCGTGCCTTCGGGGAGTTGTTGTTTCATTTCCTCCCAATCTATCTTTCGTTCAGCAACGGTCACGTATCCTGTTTGCTCTACAAATTTGGCGAACTGGGCATTGGTAACCTCGGTAAGGTCCATAAAAAATCCATCTATGGCCACTGTATGTGCCGGTTTTTCATGCCCCATGGCCATACTGTCCCCAGCCACGGCCCCCTGTTCAAAAATTCCCCCAGGAATCCATACCATACCCTCAGGTACAGGTACGGAATCTGGCAATTGCCTCATAAGTGATGGTGTTACGACACTGTCCGGTTTCATCTGCATGGTTTTGACCACCGGCTTTTTATTCCGGTCAGTACAGGCCCAAAACATACCGCTGAGAAAAAATAGGATAACGGTCGTACCCAAAAAAACGAAATGATTTTTCTTCATACCCAATTCTATAGGGAGCTAAAGTAGCTCTGTTTTTTAATAATTCCCATTTGTAGGCCCATAATCCAAAAACGATTCGATGCCCACATTACATACACTATCTTTCCTTATAACTGCGCCTTGATCCTTTGTGCCGCCTGTTCCGCAGTGATGTCCCTTTGGGGAGACCCGAACATTTCATAGCCTACAATAAACTTCTTTACGGTTGCACTTCTCAACAAAGGTGGGTAAAACCCCGTATGCCAATGCCAATGATCATTGTCCTTACCATCCGTTGGAGCTTGATGGATTCCACTGGAGTATGGAAAAGAACAATCAAACAACCTATCATAGGCCTTGGTGATGGCCAATATGGCTTCCGCAAATAGCATTTCCCCCTTTTGGGATAACCCGGCAATATTTTTTAGGTGTTTTTTGGGCACGACCATCGTCTCAAACGGCCAAATGGCCCAAAAAGGCACCAATACCACAAACTCTTCGTTTTCATAAATGATTCGCTCCTGTTTTACGATTTCCTGCCTTAGGTAAGTCCCCAGTAATGAAATGCCATTTTCGCTGTAAAATTTCCTTTGGCACACATCTTTTTTAAGCACTTCGTTGGGAAGTGAGGATTGACTCCAAATCTGCCCGTGGGGATGGGGATTGCTACACCCCATTACTGCACCCTTGTTCTCAAAAATCTGCACATAATTAATAAAATCCAGTGCTCCCAACTCCAAATACTCCCGTTTCCATAGGCCTACGACCTTTGCAATGTCACTCACGGACATTTGGGCCAGGCTCTTGGAATGATCGGGGCTAAAGCATACTACCTTACATAATCCCCTTTCAACTTGGGCATGTAAGAGTCCTTCGTGGAGCGGGTCCCCATCCGAATTTTGCTGAAGGGCCGCAAAGTCATTCCCAAAGACAAAGACATCAGTATAATTGGGATTGCCCACACCATTGGCCCGCTCGTTCCCGGGACATAGATAGCACTGGGGGTCATAAACCGGTCTTTCCCCCCGAGGTGGTTTTTCCTCCTGTCCCTGCCAGGGGCGTTTTGCCCGGTGTGGGGATACCAACACCCATTCCCCGGTCAATATATTCAATCTTTTGTGCGATACTTCCTGTAAATCCATCTTATATATCACCAACCAATTGTGTTCCTTTTGACACCGCCACCTGGTAAACACTGCTTTCCAAGCCAAACTGGTTTTTGTAGGCCGCGGTCGTCCTTTCCAAAAAATGCTCCTTTCCTTCTTTTTTGATAAGATTGATGGTGCATCCCCCAAAACCACCACCCATCATCCTTGCTCCCGCCACGGAATCATCCGCCTCGGCCAAATTGACCAAAAAGTCCAACTCATCACAACTTACCCTGTATTTATCCCTGAGCCCATAATGGGAATTGAACATTAGTCTTCCCAAGGATGTAAGGTCATTTTTGATAAGATATTCGGCCGCATCCTTTGTACGCTGTATTTCCCGGAGCACAAACAGTGCTTGGTCGTACTCCGACTCATGGATTTCGTCCCTTATTTTTTGTAGTGTTTCCTCAGTTACGTCCCTAAGTGCCTTTTTATCCAGACGCTGGCAAATGGCCTCACAAACCGCCCGTCTGTCATTGTAAGCACTATCCGATAAGGTATGCTGTACATTGGTATTGATCAACACCAATTCATGATTGCCAAGATTTGCAACAATGGGAACCGCTTCCACACTCCTACAATCCAAAAGGAGAAAATGGCCCTCTTTCCCAAACATACTGGCATATTGGTCCATGATACCACATTTTACCCCAACGAACCGGTGTTCGGCCTGTTGGGATATCCGTATCATTTCCTTACGTTGGAATCCCCATTGGAACAAGGTGTTGAGCGAAAAGACCATGGCATTTTCCAAGGCGGCGGATGATGAAAGTCCCGATCCGGATGGGATATCCCCCGCGAACACCATATTGAAGCTGGGGATGTCGTGGCCCCGTTTTTTGACCTCATCCAATATTCCCAGTAGGTAATTCCTCCATCCCCCACCAGAAAGTGGGGCAATTGAAGAGGTGTCAAATTGATACGTCTCTTCAAGATCTAGGGCCGTAACCTGGCATACATCCCCATTACCGTGGCCCACCGCCACTACAATTCCCTTATCAATGGCAGCCGGAAGCACAAAACCGTCATTGTAATCTACATGCTCCCCAATAAGATTGATCCTCCCAGAAGCCTTTGTCATAACGGGGACCCCTCCAAATTGAGAGGTAAAATTGGCCTTTACCCTATTCCTAATATCCACTTTCATTGTTTCTTAAGCAAAATAGATGTAAATGGCGACCACAACCAAGCAAATCAGAATTCCCATTGCCCGTACATGCCGCCATGGCTTAATATCAACCTGATGGGTATAGGCCTGTACATATGCCTCCTTGCGGGGATATACCCTGCCGATCAACAACATTAGCAGTATATTGAAAACAAACAGGATGGCCATAACATGTAAAAAATGGGGGAGGACACCAGGGATTACAAATTCGTCGAGCACTATATAGGCAATATAGAGGACAACTCCCGAAAAAATACTGATCTTGGCGGCAATGGCCGGTACGTACTTGGTTACATATCCTACCACGATTATGGTCAAAATAGGAATGCTATAGCAGCCGTTCACCTTTTGCAAATATCCATAAAGTCCATCAGGGGCATATGCGATCAATGGTGCTATGAACATGGAAAACAATGCCAGTACAATTCCAAAGGATTTCCCCATCCGAACCGTTTCCCGGTCCGTCGCATTTTTTTTGATGTGAGATCTGTAAATATCAATGCCAAATAGGGTAACGGAACTATTCAATGCCGAATTGAATGAGCTGAGAATCGCCCCAAAGAGCACCGCCGCAAAAAATCCTACCATGGAGGCGGGCAGTACCTTTGTGACCAATGTGGGATATGCCTCATCCGGATTGGCCAACGAATTCCCGAACATGTGAAAGGCAATAATACCAGGCAATACCACAATAAGGGGACCCAGTATCTTAATAAAGGCCGCCAATAAAAGTCCTTTTTGCCCTTCCTTTAAGTTTTTGGCCCCCAAGGCCCGTTGAATAATAGCCTGATTGGTACCCCAATAAAATAAGTTCACCAACAACATCCCCGTAAAAATGGTACCAAAGGGTACCGATGTCTCAGGACCCCCCAAGGACTTAAACTTTTCTGGGTGGTTTTCCCAAATAGTATTCAAGCCCTCCAACACATTGCCATCCCCAACCATTTGAAGACCGAAAATGGGGATTAGAATGCCTC
>JBFOLQ010000118.1:0-3463 GCA_040830145.1 Flavobacteriaceae bacterium
AATGACATCTGGTCGGCCATCATTATCCGTGTCACAATACTCCCGAATAGTAAAGTCTGTAAGGGAAAGTGCCCTGTTTCCGTTGGGGTTAAAGCCTAGTTGGGAACCTGTGACCCCATACGAAAGGTGTAATCTATTAACAAATCGATAGCTGACAGTTGCCCAATTCTCTACAGTATTGGCGTTGTTGTTTTCTTCATCGGTCCAATTATTGGGGTCGCCGGCGTTGGCGGGATTCTGTCCAAAATACGTTTGGTCTGTTCCAGGGCCATTTCCATTAACATAGGTGACGGCAGATAGGTTCTGTCCCAAGGTGGCCGAAAGGCCGTGCCCAATACCGAGTACTTCTGTAAAATCCCTCCCAGCCTGGGAATCTATGTCCTTGAAAATCCCTTCCCCATAAATGGTCAAAGGGGTATTGGTATTACTGTCCAATACCTCAATATAGAATTTGACATGACTGTCATTGGTTGGGTCAAATTGTTCAATGGCAATGCTACCTGACGTGGGGTCATAGAATGCCCCTGTTTCACCTCCTGAGGGGTCAAATGCCGGGCCAGTGACTATGTCCTCTATGACAATGCGCACCACTAAGTTGGTACCGTCGGCCAATACACCGGCATTGGTGATTTCTATGACATCTCCAGGAGACACACTCTCTTGGGCAGTTAATGGAGTACCATTTAGGGTTGTTGGGTTCCCCGCCATTTGTAGGGTGACGTTTACGGCACACTCTTCTTCATTTAAGATACCGTCATTATCCCTGTCCAAATCACAAGAATCACCAATACCGTCACCATCGGTATCAATGTCACCTGAATTGGCCGCTAAGTAGCAGTCCGGGTCATCACAATCAACCAGGCCATCCCCATCGTTGTCGGCACCGTCATTGCAAATCTCGGTCGTGTTCACAAAAAGGTTTGCCGAAGCACTGTTATAGGTACTACAATTGTTGTCTGAGGAGGTAACCACCAAGCGGTAATCGTTATTGTGCTGCGTACCGGAAACACCTGTTAAGGTCAAGGTGTTGGTCGTGGCTCCTGAGTAAATGCCGCCATCCGTGATATCGCTCCATGAAGTGCCGCTATCGGTACTTTCCTGCCATTGATAGCTTACGGTTGCCCCTCCGGAAACGGTGGCCGTGAAGCTTACGGTATCGCCGGTATTTGAAACTTCGTCCGTGGGCTGACTGTCAAAGGTTACGGCCACAAAAGGAGTGGTCACATGGGTGTTGGTCCCTGTATATCCCCCTTGACCAGTTACCTGGCCATTACTGTCGACCGTAACAGTTGCGTTCCCCAATTCGCCGTCATCATCTGGATCGGTATGGCCTGCCTCTATGGCATCAACACAACCATCATCATCGCTGTCTTCGTCTAGATGATCTGGAACAGTGTCGTTATCGGAATCCTGTGCCTGACATGAAGAGACCCTAATGGTGAAATCGTCAAATACGGAATGGGGCAACGTTCCATCCGTTTGCTGGTTATAGGCATAGAAACGAACAGTGTAGGTAGTGTTTTCCTCAAGCTTATAGGTTATGCCCGATGCGGTTAAATCAAAAAATTCTGAGACTCCGTTTGAGGGATAGTTTATCCGTACGTCGGCATTTAATAGGGAGGATGTTGCAAAATCATCTTTTGAAATGGCGATGGCGGCATCATACGAGTGCCCCCTTCCATTTGAATTCTGAAACCAATTGACCCCCATGCGTTCTATGATGGGGTCTACCAGGTCGGTGCCCGTAGTGAAACTCATTTCTATATAATCATCTTCCTCAATGGCCCCTAGATAGGTTGTTTCCCCTAGACCGGTAATTTCAAGTTCACTTCCTGGCGATGTTCCTGTCAAACCAGCTCCAACAACGATATCATCGGTGTTTGATATCATCCAATCAGTTATGGCCGGGTTTTGTACAAAGTCGACACTCCTTGTTCCAGAAGGCGAATTAAAGCCCCAATTAAAGTAATCATCATCAATGCACGCTACGGCTTCATTGGAGTCCAGAATACCATCATTATCATCATCCAGGTCAACGACATCGGCTATGTTGTCATTGTCCTCATCGGTCTCATTCCCTGTAATGTTTACAGTAGCTTGATCATCTACAATGGTCACCAAGGGAGAAGATGGGTTGGATAAGTTTACAAATAGGTTTTCAATGGATTCTATTAGGTCGTCATCCAATATGAAAATGGTAATGGGTACTATTTCCCCATCCGTTCCTGAAAAGGTAAGACTACTGTTTACGCCGACATAGTCACTGCCCACCGTTGTCGTATTATCGGCTGATGCAAAATCAAGGGTAAAGCCACCAGGAACGTTTCCGGTAAAGACCACCTCTATGGTAGCCGTTCCATCGGCCTCATTTACGGTTATGTCGTCATCAACAAAGTCCACGCTACCAAAATCCGTGGTCTCCTCACTTGTAATCCCGATTAATAGTTCGGTACAGAAACAATTGGCAGTACCTGGCTCAAACTCCACAACCATATTGGCGTCGTCACCACAAAAGTTGGATGTAGTAAATGAAGCATTTTCTTCAAAGGTGCCACCCGCGGCAATCACTGACGTAATGGTTCCCGTATATAGGGAACTCCCGGTGGCAACGCCAGAAGCATCGGCACAGTACACATTGTATTCCAAGTTGGGCCCTAAATCTTCCGTTCCCGTATTCTCAATGCCAAAATTGAGGCTATAGGTAGTGTCGCCCCCTGATTGAAAATATGTAGCTGTATGGGTGAAGGTGTCATCCTCTTCCAATTGACCCTTTTCTATATCTATGGAAGTAGTGGCCTCACCGGTCACAACCTCAATTTCACCACAGGCAGTACCATTACAGCTCAGTCCCGTTACGGTCACAAATGTGCTCAAATCTATTTCATGGGTGCCTGCACAGATGTCAGCTGAGCTTTCCACATCAAATTCATAGGAAATGGTGTCGGTATTGGAGACCCCGGAGGGAAGGGTAATCTCTATTTCCTGTTTTCCATTGACAATATCGGTGCTTTGTAGTGTTGCAGCCACGGTTCCGGTTGAAGCAAAGGATCCTGTGGTATATAGTAGTCCGGCAGGAAGGGTAATCCTTGTAAAGTCACTATTGCCCGTAACACCATCCACAATATGGGTCTCCACTTCAATGGATCCATTATCACAACCATTGATTGTAGGGGTATTGAGGGTTATATTATTGGTACTGTATGGGGGTTCTGCCCCGGTAAGGATTATGGGGTTCGAGGATAGTCGGCTACCACTTCCCGTGGCATTGGCCCCGCAAGGGCTTTTTCCCGTAATCTCATAAGTGGTTCCAGTGTTGGACCTAAAATTACATTGGGGACTCATGGTCATGGTAACAATGGCAATCTGCTCGTCTATGGAAGCAGAGTTCAAGGTGCCGAACATACCATTTTGGGTCCCAACCTGTGTATGGTCAGAAAGGTTTATGGTAACAGTATTTCCACTG
>JBFOLQ010000119.1:0-17972 GCA_040830145.1 Flavobacteriaceae bacterium
GATATATAACACCTTCTACGGGTATTGTTTTACTCTTGTAACTCCGTAGAATACAAATTTTTATCAGCACATGGCTGAAGAAAAAAAAGAAGCCCAGGTGGAAGAGACCACTGGAGCGGTTTCCCAAGAAGCCAACGACACTACTGCAAATGTTGGCGAATCTGTAGAAACAACCAAAGAAGAAATCCCCCAACAAGATCCTCAGGAATTTTTGGACAATTTTGATTGGGACAAGTATGAGGATGGCATCGAGCGTGTTGCGGATTCCAAGTTGGAGGAATTTGAAAAGATGGTCGCTGAAAACTTTGTGGACACGGCCGATGAGGACGTGGTGGAAGGTACCGTAGTGTACATGACCGATCGTGAGGCCATCATTGACATCAATGCCAAATCAGAAGGGGTGATTTCCCTAAACGAATTTCGGTACAATCCTGACCTTACCGTTGGGGATAAGGTAGATGTACTGATAGACATCCGTGAGGACAAGAGTGGCCAATTGGTACTCTCGCACCGCAAGGCACGAACCATAAAGGCATGGGAACGTGTAAACACGGCCCATGATAATGAAGAGGTGGTCAGTGGTTTTGTAAAATGCCGTACCAAAGGGGGAATGATTGTCGACGTATTCGGAATCGAGGCGTTTTTGCCAGGATCGCAGATTGATGTTAAGCCCATTAGGGATTATGACCAATATGTGGGTAAGACCATGGAATTTAAGGTCGTAAAGATCAACCATGAGTTCAAGAACGTGGTGGTATCCCACAAAGCGTTGATTGAAGCAGATCTCGAGGAACAAAAGAAAGAGATCATCAGCCAATTGGAAAAAGGTCAGGTACTCGAAGGGGTTGTCAAGAACATTACTTCTTATGGAGTGTTCATAGACCTTGGTGGCGTGGATGGACTTATCCACATCACAGATCTTTCATGGAGCCGTATCAACCACCCCAACGAGGTGGTGGACCTAGATCAGAAACTGAATGTGGTTATCTTGGATTTCGATGAAAATAAATCACGTATCCAGTTAGGTCTTAAACAATTGGAAAAACACCCATGGGATGCCCTTAGTGAAGAGGTGAAAGTGGGTGACAAGGTGAAGGGCAAAGTGGTGGTCATTGCTGACTACGGAGCCTTTATAGAAGTGGAGGAAGGCGTGGAAGGACTTATCCACGTTTCTGAAATGTCATGGTCAACCCATTTGCGCTCTGCCCAGGATTTTGTGAATGTGGGTGACGAAATTGAGGCCCAGATATTGACCTTGGATCGAGAAGATCGTAAGATGTCATTGGGTATCAAGCAACTTACGCCAGACCCTTGGACCGATATTACCTCAAAATATCCTGTGGGATCACGTCACAAGGGTATCGTACGCAATTACACCAATTTTGGTGTCTTTGTGGAGCTTGAGGAAGGAATTGACGGACTCATCTATATCTCAGATCTTTCATGGACCAAGAAAATCAAGCACCCTTCTGAATTCTGTAGTGTAGGTGATACCTTGGAAGTGGAAGTGTTGGAATTGGATGTGGATGGTCGAAAACTGAGCCTTGGACACAAGCAGACCAAAGAGAATCCTTGGGACAAGTATGCTGAGGAATTTGCGGAGGACACGGTACATACGGCCGTTATCGCAGAGATAGTGGACAAAGGTGCCACCATTGATTTCAATGAGGACATCACGGCCTTTGTTCCACAGCGTCACTTGGAGAAAGAGGATGGTAAGAAATTGGGCAAGGGCGAGGAAGCCCAGTTCAAGATTATAGAGTTCAACAAGGACTATAAGCGTGTGGTGGCAAGCCATACCGCCATCTTTAGGGAAGAGGAACGTCGCAATGTGAGGGCAGCTGCCAAAAGAGCTTCCCAGAATGCAGAGGAGAAACCCACATTGGGGGATGCCAATGCACAGCTTCAAGCATTGAAGGACAAAATGGAGGCCAACAAAAAATAAGGCTTCCATTATGGAATAACGGAAGAGCCCCGACCTTGCAGTCGGGGCTTTTTTTTGGGTATACCATTTTCCAACAGATAGAATACTTGTGCTCCCCATGCTTGATTCTCCCATAGACCATACCAGCCTTTCCATTGAATAGGGATGGATTGCCAATAATTTCCCTATTTTTGTCAAGCCAAAGCCATCGGGCCCTATGAGTCAAAAAGTACTGCTCTCATCCAAGGAAATCAATATAATCCTGCACCGGTTGGCCTGTCAATTATTGGAAAACCATCTCGACTTTTCGAATACCGCTCTCATTGGGTTACAGCCAAGGGGCACCTTTTTGGCCCAGCGATTGGCCAAAATATTGAAGGAAGCGTACAAGGTGGCACACATAGATGTGGGACTGCTGGACATCACTTTTTTCCGGGACGATTTTAGAAGGGGTGACAAGCCTTTGGAGGCCAATCAGACGGAGATAGATTTTTTAGTGGAGGATAAGAAGGTGGTCTTAATAGATGATGTATTGTACACAGGGCGGAGCATACGGGCGGCATTGACGGCCATACAGTCGTTCGGAAGACCTGCGGGCATTGAACTTTTGACCTTGATAGACCGTAGGTTTAGTAGACATTTGCCCATTCAACCGAATTATAGGGGGCGTCAGGTGGATGCCATCAATAATGAACGGGTGAAGGTCATGTGGCAGGAAAATGATGGGAAGGATGGCGTTTATCTAATCGACAATTAATAATTGAGTATACCCAAGCACCATACAAATGGCTGAACTGAGCGTACGACACCTTTTGGGAATAAAATACCTTACGGAGAAGGATATTCAGCTCATTTTTGAGACAGCCGATCATTTTAAGGAGGTCATCAATCGGTCCATTAAAAAAGTACCCTCATTGAGGGATACCACCATTGCCAACATTTTTTTTGAGAACAGTACCCGTACCAAACTTTCATTTGAGCTGGCAGAAAAGCGATTGTCCGCAGATGTCATCAACTTTTCGGCATCCCAATCCTCGGTGAAAAAAGGGGAGACATTGGTGGATACCGTGAACAATATTCTCTCTATGAAAGTGGATATGGTGGTAATGCGCCACCCCGACCCTGGAGCGGGCATCTTTTTATCACGTCATGTTAAGGCTTCCATTGTCAATGCAGGTGATGGGGCACATGAACATCCCACCCAGGCCCTGTTGGACTCGTATTCCATACGGGAAAAACTGGGGGATGTAGCGGGCAAAAAGGTGGTTATCGTAGGTGATATTCTACATTCTAGGGTAGCCCTTAGCAATATTTTTGCCTTGCGGTTGCAAGGTGCGGAGGTGAAGGTATGTGGCCCAAAGACATTATTGCCCAAACATATAGAATCGTTGGGGGTAATGGTCGAGACCGACCTAAAAGAAGCCCTTGAATGGTGTGATGTGGCCAATATGCTCCGGATACAAAATGAGCGACTGGATATCAGTTATTTTCCCTCTACCCGTGAGTATATCCAGCAATTTGGAGTGAACAAGGCCCTACTAAACAGCCTCAACAAGGAAATTGTGGTCATGCATCCCGGCCCGATCAATAGGGGGGTGGAGATAACCAGTGAAGTGGCCGACTCCAACCAATCCATTATCTTGGACCAAGTAGAAAATGGTGTGGCCATACGTATGGCCGTAATTTATCTTTTGGCATCCAAAATAAAATAGCACTGATGGTATTAGACAAAAAAGGCAATGTCACTATTGTATTTCAGGAGAAGACAGATTTGTCCATCTTTATGGCCAATCTCCTGGAACAGTACCCCAAGATTGAAAATGACCATTTGATCATTAATTTGTTTTCGTTCGATGATATTACTGCCAATGGGTTATTGGAGTTTCTTCAGATTTCAAATGACCATAGAGGCAAAAAAAAATCCTTTGTGCTGGTCACTCAGAAGGTGGCCTTTGATGAATTGCCCGAAACACTCTGTGTGGTACCCACTGTTCAGGAGGCCCATGATATCATTCAAATGGAAGAGATAGAACGGGATTTGGGACTGTAAGGGAATGTGAAATGGAGAAGTGAAAATGAAAAATGTTGGGTTTTATTGGGGACAGAAAATCGAAATATAGTAAAGGAAAAAACCTTTGATTTTGCATTGCTCATTGTTCAACAGGTGAAAATTTGCCAAGAGTCCCACAAAGAATATGTTTTGACGAAACAACTATTGCGCTCAGGTACAAGTATTGGGGCCATGGTAGTAGAGGCAGAACACGCGGAAAGTAAAAAGGATTTTATACATAAAATGAGTATTGGTCTAAAAGAGGCCAATGAGACAAGATATTGGGTAGAGTTGCTCTATGCATCCAAACATTTGAATGAGGGTACTTTTCATGAATTACATGATAAAATCACTGAAATAATTAAACTTTTGGCGTCTATTGTGAAGTCATCCAAACAAAATATTTAAAAAGAGATTTTTGCCTTAGTAACAAAACTAATTTTCAATACTCAATTTTCCATTTTAAATTAAAATGAAGCTCCACATCCTTGGATGTTATGCCGCCACGCCCAGTTCCACGACCAACCCCACGGCCCAGGTGCTCAATATTAAGAACCACCTTTTTTTAATAGACTGTGGGGAGGGGACCCAAGTGGCCCTCCGCAAGGCCAAGATCAAGTTTTCGCGAATCAACCATATATTTATCTCCCACTTACACGGGGATCATTTCTTCGGCTTGCCGGGATTGGTGTCCTCGTTTCGGTTATTGGGAAGGGAACGGGAGCTACATGTGTATGGTCCAAAAGGACTTAAGGAGGCCATAACCCTTTTACTTAAGCTGGGGGATAGCTGGACAAACTACCCCTTGCGCTTCCACGAGCTCTCCGAGAGGGAGCCGCAACTCATTTTCGAAGACGAAAAGGTAACCGTGACCACCATACCCTTAGACCATAGAATTTATACCAATGGCTTTCTTTTTAGGGAAAAACCGGGCGAAAGGGGACTTAATTATGAAATGGCCGTGGAGCGGGGTGTACACCAGGCCGATTTTCAAAACCTTAAAAACGGGAGGAATGTGGTACTCGAAGATGGTAGCACAGTGCTGAACCATGAAGTCACTTTTGACCCTCCCAAGCCCAAAAGCTATGCCTATTGTAGTGACACGGGTTACCATCCGCCCATAATAGATCAGATTACAGGTGTGGATGCCCTCTACCATGAATCCACCTTTTTACAATCGGAGGCGCATTTGGCCCAAAAAACAAAACATGCCACTGCTGAACAAGCTGCGCAGATAGCCAAGGCATCCCAAGTGGGCCGATTGATTCTGGGGCATTATTCTACCCGATATAAGTCTTTAGAGGGGTTTAAGGAAGAAGCAAAACCAGTGTTTGAAAATGTGATGTTGGCCGATGATGGAATTGTTTTTGAACTATAGCAAGCGGTTCAAGGGCCTAAATGGGCATTAATTTTTGTAAAGTTCCGTATCCGCCAAAAAAACTGTTTTATAATTCCCAAACTTTACAGAACTTTGGATGTTAATCACGTAAGGATGCAAAAAGATCTTGGGGACTATAGAAAATCATATGCCAAAAGCGAATTGCACGAGGGAACGGCAGGGGACAATCCCATGCAGCTCTTTCAAACCTGGTTTTATGAGGTAGAGGCTTCCGAGACGGTGGATGAGGCCAATGCCATGACCCTTTCCACAATAGGACTCAATGGTTTTCCCAAGAGTAGGGTGGTACTCCTAAAGGGATATACCCATGAAGGGTTTATTTTCTACACCAACTATACCAGCGAAAAAGGGTTGGCCATTGCAAAGGAACCCAAAGTATGTCTATCCTTTTTTTGGCCAGGGATGGAACGCCAGGTGATTATCAGTGGGGAGGCGGAAAAGGTGCCTGAAAACCTTTCTGATGGGTATTTTGCTTCCCGCCCCCGCGGTAGCCAATTAGGGGCCGTGGTATCAGATCAAAGCCAAGTAATCCCGTCCAAGGAGTATCTATGGGAAAAATTGCAAAAAATGGAAAGGGAGTACGGAGAAAACGAGATACCCAGACCAGAACACTGGGGGGGGTATTTGGTACGGCCCCATAGTATGGAATTTTGGCAGGGGCGCCCCAATCGATTGCATGACCGCCTCCGATTTACACTCCAAGAGAATTATGATTGGAAAGTGGAACGGTTGGCTCCCTAGGTCCATGGGAGAAGAAGTTATGTCCAACGCCTTAAGTACAAAAGGTATAAAGTCAGAAAGCCTGAAGTCGATTTTAAACCTAACAACGAATAACTGACAACCAACAACTGGCAACGAGCATTCAACATCCAACAAATCAATCTTTAAACGCATTGTTTGAATGAAGCAACTCACTTTGGTACGACATGGGAAATCCTCTTGGGAATATTCGGTCAACGACATGGACAGACCATTGCAACAACGGGGAATCAATGATGCCCATTTGGTGGCCGAATACTGCCATACGAAGGGCTATACACCCAACCATATGTTTTCCAGTCCGGCAAATAGGGCACTTCATACCGCGATTATATTTAAACGGAAACTAGAGATTGCCGACACCTATTTTTCCGTGGTTTCCAATTTGTACGATTTCTCGGGAGGAAGCGTTTTGGACCATATCAAGGGATTGGACAATTCCCTGGAAAAAGTCATGATATTCGGTCATAACCATGCCTTTACCTACCTTGCGAATTCATTGGGCAATCGCTATATTGACAATGTTCCCACGGCCGGATTGGTACAGATTGAATTTGATATGGATGACTGGGCGGATATTGAGGTGGGGACAACCGTTTTTACCCTTTTCCCTAAAGAAATCAGAAAATGAGCAAAGTAAAAAATGAGTATATAAATAGGGAGATAAGCTGGCTTTTCTTCAATGAACGGGTGCTTCAAGAAAGTATGGATAGGGATGTGCCCTTGATTGAACGTTTGCGTTTTCTAGGTATTTTCTCCAACAATCTCGATGAGTTTTTTAAGGTACGTTATGCCACCGTCAAGCGTATCGTGGATGCAGGAAAGAAGGGAAAAAGTGTGTTGGGAGGTGAAAAGGCAAAGGACTTGTTGGACCAGATTACCAATATTGTGATCAAACAACAGGCCCAGAGCCAAAATCTGCTCAAGGAAATAGAGGCGGAACTTGAAAAGGAAAATATTTTTATTGTAAAGGAGGATGAATTAAAGGAGGATCAGGCTGAGTTTGTAAAAAGCTATTTTTTGCAGAAAGTAAGTCCGCAGTTGACCACCATCATCCTAAACGATTTGACTGAGTTTCCCAATCTTAAGGATTCCGCAGCATACTTGGCGGTACGCATGGTAGTGCTGGGGGAGAATGCCGCCAGTAAGGAGACCCGTTATGCGCTCATTGAGATTCCCAAGGGTACCAAGCGTTTTGTGGAGCTCCCTAAAGAAGGCGATACCCATCATATCATCATATTGGATGACCTTATTCGGTACTGTCTGCGCCATATCTTTACCATGTTCGATATAGAGACCATCTCGGCCCATATGATCAAGATTACACGGGATGCCGAGTTGGATATTGACAACGATTTGAGTAAAAGTTTTATACAAAAGATTTCCTCCAGTGTGGCCCACCGTAAGATCAGTGATCCCGTTCGCTTTGTGTACGATAAGAGGATTGGGCGCGACACCTTGGCCTTTTTAAAGGAGAAGATGGATATTGAGGATACCGATAGTGTCATTCCGGGAGGGCGTTACCACAACAGACGTGATTATATGGGCTTCCCCAGTTTGGGACGGCCGGATTTGCAATATGAGAAAATAGAACCTTTGCCCGTAAAGGGCTTGAGTATGGAAGGGAGTCTTTTTGAACACATTGCACAAAAGGACTATTTGCAATATACACCCTACCACACCTTTTCATATATCATCAAATTTTTAAGGGAGGCGGCCTTAGACCCCAAGGTGAGAAGTATCAAAATTACGGTGTACCGTTTGGCCAACGATTCCCAAGTGGCCGCATCCTTGATTAATGCTGCCAAGAATGGTAAGGAGGTTACGGTGCAGATAGAATTGCAAGCCCGTTTTGATGAGCAGGCCAATATTGATTATGCCAAGCAATTGCAGGAAGAGGGGGTCCGATTGATTTTTGGGGTGCCTGGCCTAAAGGTCCATAGCAAGATTTGCGTGGTGGACCGATGGGAAAATGAGGAGGTCAAACGCTACGGATTTATCAGTACGGGGAATTTCAATGAGTCTACGGCCAGAATCTATACGGACTATACGCTCTTTACGGCCCATAAGGGTATTCTAAAGGAACTCAACAAAGTATTCGACTTTTTTGAGACCACCTACAGAATATATAAATACCGGCATTTGGTGGTGTCGCCCCATTACACAAAAAATACCTTCAAAAAATTAATAGATAACGAGATTGCCCATGCCATGATGGGTAAAGAGGCCTACATACGGATTAAGATGAACAGCTTTACCTCCTACGAAATGGTTGATAAGCTCTATGAGGCCAGTAGGGCAGGGGTAAAGATACAGCTTATCATTCGAGGGATTTGTTGTTTGATTCCCGGGGTTGAGGGGATGAGTGAGAATATTGAGGCCATTAGCGTGGTCGATAAGTTCTTGGAGCACCCTAGGCTATTTATTTTTGGCAATAGTGGTGACCCCAAGGTATATATATCATCAGCGGATTGGATGACCCGTAATATAGAACATCGGGTGGAGGTAGGCTGCCCTATTTACGACCCGGATATCAAACAGGAAATCCTGGATACCTTTGAAATTTCTTGGAATGATAATGTAAAGGCACGAATTTTTTCGGCCGAGCAGGACAATGCGTACAAAAGGGACGATAAACCTAAATTACGTTCGCAATATGTCCTATATGATTACTATAAGGAGAAGTTGGAGGCCTAACCGTGGATGGTCTCTTTTTTGCCAAGGTCTTTCATGATTTCAGCCTCGTAGTCCAATAGGTCCTGCCATTTTTTATCCACTTCTTCCCGGTTCCCGTATTTTCTGGCGAACGTTAGGAACATGGTATAATGGTTGGCTTCGCTGACCATGAGCTTGCGATAGAATTCTGCCAAATCGGTATCCTGAAGCTCTTCGGACAGTAATCGGAAACGTTCACAGCTCCGGGCCTCAATAAGGGCGGCATAGAGCAAACGATGTACCAATTGATCCAAGCGGCTTCCCCCTTTCGGGAAAAATTTCTGCAATTGGATCACATAATCATCCTTTCGGTACCGGCCCAAGGTTTGGCCCCGTTCCAAAATACGATCGTGTACCATCTTGAAATGTCCCATTTCCTCCCGTGAGAGAGCTACCATCTCCTCAACCAACTCTGGGTATTCGGGAAAGTTCACGATGAGGGAGATGGCCGTACTGGCCGCTTTTTGCTCACAGAAGGCATGGTCTGTCAAGATTTCATCGATGTTTTTTTCCACAATGTTTACCCAACGTGGGTCCGTGGGTAGCTTCAATCCAAGCATGGTGTAGTATTTAGGGCAAATTTAAGAAGAAATCAGGGAAGCATTAATTCATTGGACTGATATAATAATTAGCTTTGCAGGGAGTTATCTACCTAGAAGAACCATCATGTCTTTTGAACTAGCCTACCAAAAATTGGATGCCTTGGTACAACGGCATTTAGCGACCGATGAATACGATTGGGTACAGGAAAAATTGAATGCAACCCTACAGGGGCCGTCTGCAAGGGAACTCTTTATGGCCCATGGACAGATGTCCACCAAGATAGCGGCGGCGCCCTTGGATGATTCCCTTTTGGAACAGGATGGTTTGGAGGCCTATTTAAGGGGACAAAAGGCCGATACCTGCCAATTGGCGCGTATTTACCTCTTGCATGCGGTACTGCGGTCAAATCCCGAATTTTTCGAACCCAAGGTGGCCAAATTGATTGAAGTGGCCGATTCCAGGGAATTGGAGACCTTTTTAAAGTTTTTGGTAGTACTTCCCAATCCGGAGGCCTTCAAGTTTACGGCTGTGGAAGCATTGCGGACCAATATAAGTACGGTCTTCAATGCCATTTCCATGGACAATCCGTATCCCAGCCTGTATTTTGATGAGCAACAATGGAACCAAATGTATCTCAAGGCTGCCTTTATGGGGCAAGATCTATCCCGAATCAGGGATGTGGAGAAAAGGGCCAATGCCCAGCTGGCCCGTATAATTTCAGATTATGCCCATGAGCGTTGGGCCGCTTCCCGGGAGATAGACCCCCTATTTTGGAGGCCTGTGACAACATTCATGAGTGCTGGTATATTGGAAGATATGCAACGGTTGTTGCAAAGTGACAATGCAATGGAAAATAAGGCTGCTGCCTTGTGCTGCCACCATTCCGGTTCCCAAGAGGCCGCAACGCTACTGGATGCGTATCCGGTGTTAAAACAGAAAATAGTGGACCAGGAGGTAACCTGGCATAACATAAAAGATTCAGTATGAGTGAACAATTGATAATTATTGATCCGCACATCCATATGACCTCCCGTACTACCGATGACTATGAGGCTATGGCGGCTGCAGGCATAGTGGCCATTATTGAGCCTGCTTTCTGGTTGGGGCAGCCCCGTACCCAAGTGGGTTCCTTTCAGGACTATTTTAGTAGTTTGGTGGGTTGGGAGCCCTTTAGGGCCAGCCAATTTGGTATCAAACACTATTGTACCATCGGCTTGAATTCCAAGGAAGCCAATAACGAACCCTTAGCGGAACAAGTGATGGAATTGCTACCGCTCTACCTCCATAAGGAAAATGTGGTGGCCATTGGGGAGATTGGGTATGATGACCAATCCCCTGCAGAGGACAAGTATTTCAGGGCACAATTGGAACTGGCCAAGGAACTCAATATGACCGTGCAAGTGCATACCCCGCACCGTGATAAAAAAGCAGGGACCCTTAGAAGTATGGAGGTTTGCTTGGAACATGGATTGGACCCGGGCAATGTAATCATCGACCATAACAATGAAGAAACGGTACAGGAAGTCTTAGATCGTGGTTTTATTGCCGCGTTTACCATTTATCCCAAGACCAAGATGGGCAATGAGCGTATGGTGGAGGTAGTGCGCCGTTTTGGTAGCGATAATATCATCGTGGACTCTTCGGCAGATTGGGGTGTTAGTGATCCCCTGGCTGTGCCAAAGACGGCCAATCTGATGCTAAAAAGGGGTATTCCCAGGGAAGATGTGGTTAAGACCTGTTATCAGAATGCCTTTGATGCCTTCAGTAAGAACGGACGCATGAAAGAGGAACATTGGTTGCATCCACAAGCCATTGACCAACGACAATTGGATAACGACAATAGCGTATTACGGGGCCAGGAACCCCGGGTAGATGCCGAACAAATCAAATAAAATGCCCATACATATCAAGGCCTATCTTCAACTGGCACGTCCGGCAAACCTGCCGACAGCGGCCGCTGATATAATGGCGGGTGCCGCCATTGCAGGCTTTTTCCATGACATGGGATTTTCTGATTTTGGCCCAGATTTTTTGTGGCTCATAGCCGCTTCGATTTGTCTGTATGCAGGCGGCGTGGTTATGAACGATGTGTTTGATGTTGACATTGATAGGGAAGAACGTCCCGAAAGACCCATTCCCAGTGGAAAAGTATCATTGGCAGCTGCCAAACGCTACGGTATGGGGTTGCTACTGTTGGGGTTGGCCCTTGCCTTTTTAACAAGTCCCATTTCGGGTGGCTTGGCCTTGGTATTGGCCGTGGCCATTCTTTTGTACGACGGGTATGCCAAGAAGTTCGCCTTTTTGGGTCCCATGAATATGGGAATCTGTAGGGGGCTCAATCTACTATTGGGGATGTCGATCTTGGGAATGCCCAAATTAGGGTCCATGGCCTTGGTGCCCGTTGTCTATATTTTTGCCATTACCCTCATCAGTAGGGGAGAGGTGCATGGGAACAACAGGCGTAACATCCTACTTGCAGGAGGACTTTATCTTGCCGTTTTACTGACCTTGGGGGGCGTATCCCAATTTTTTGCCCGTACTGACGTTATATCTTGGGTGTTTTTAGCTGGATTTGCCCTGATGATTCTGGTTCCCTTGATTCAGGCATACCAAAAAAACACCCCAACGAACATAAAAAAGGCGGTAAAGATGGGTATTTTAGCCTTAATTGTGATGGATGCCACGATAACAGCCTTATTTTCAAACTGGAAGGATGCACTCCTGGTATTGGCCTTGTTGCCCCTATCGATGGCCCTTTCAAAACTTTTCGCCGTTACCTAAGGAATGGATACGTTTCCTACCATAACACAGCAGTTTCAGGTGTCCTATGGATACCAGCTTCATTTTACCCGAGGATTGTTCCTGGCGGATAACCCCTTGTTCAAGGATATTGTTTCAGCCTACAGACCGGATGACCAAGTGAAATTACTCTTCGTAATTGATGGGGGAGTGGCCCTGGCCCATCCCCATCTACAAGATCAGATTGAAACATACTGTCAAGAATACAATGAAATTTTAGGACTTACCAAAACCCTTATTGTCCCTGGGGGCGAGGTAATCAAAAATTCGGAGACCCATCTGAACGAGGTTTTGGAAGGAATCAATGACAATGCCATTTGTCGGCATTCCTTTGTAGTGGTGATAGGAGGGGGAGCGGTGATTGACATGGTGGGGTATGCCGCGGCCATTGCCCATAGGGGCGTAAAACTCATTCGCATACCTACGACCGTACTATCACAGAACGACTCGGCCGTAGGAGTTAAGAACAGTATCAACTACTTTGGGAAAAAGAACTTTTTGGGCACGTTTGCACCTCCCTTTGCCATTATCAATGATACCGACTTTTTAAGGACCCTGGAGCAACGTGATTGGATTTCAGGCATTGCCGAAGCTTTAAAGGTGGCCTTGATCAAGGACGCCGATTTCTTTGGGTACATCGAAAAGAATGCCGAAAAGTTGCGGGACCGGGATATGGAGGCCATGCAATATACGATTTACCGATGTGCCGAACTCCATATGCAGCATATCGCCCATGGGGGGGATCCCTTTGAGGGTGGATCGTCCCGTCCGTTGGACTTTGGTCATTGGGCCGCCCATAAATTGGAACAGATGACCAATTATGTCCTTAGGCATGGAGAGGCCGTGGCCAAAGGCATTGTCCTGGATGTGGTCTATGCACAAAAGAAAGGACTTATCAGTAGGGCGGAACAGAACCGTATCGTACAGGTCTTTGAGCGTATAGGGTTTGACCTTCACTTTCCCATTTCCAATACCGATGAAATGCAGGAATTGTTGAAAGGGATTGAAGAGTTCCGGGAACATTTGGGAGGGAAGCTTACCATCACCTTGATCAATGGCATCGGGAAGAAATACGATGTGCATGAGATAGACCGGGAGATGATGGGGGAAGCTGTCCACTTTGTCAATGAAAATTGCCAACAAAAGGTGTAACCTGTGCTGGTAGGCAATACATTCCATACCACCTATTGCACCAATATCCATCCAGGGCAAGACTGGGAAACCACTTTTTTCACCCTTAAAGAGCATTTGCCCATTGTTAAACGGAAAGTATCCCCAAATAAGCCCATGGGAGTGGGTTTGCGACTTTCCAACCGCGCCAGTGAAGAACTGGGTACAGGCCAAAAACTGGCTGAATTTCATCAATGGTTACAGGCTAACGGACTCTATGTCTTTACCATGAACGGTTTTCCCTATGGCAATTTTCATGGGGAGCGTGTCAAAGACCGTGTCCATCATCCCGATTGGACCACCCGGGAGCGGGTGACCTATACCAAACGTTTGTTTGACCAATTGGCCGTACTGCTTCCCGAGGGGATGAATGGGGGCGTGTCTACCTCTCCTGTTAGCTATAAATACTGGCACCATGGGGAAGAAGGACGTAAGGAAGCCCTTAAAACAGGGGCGGAACACATGATTGAGATAGCCCATCACCTGCATAGGATTGAACAGGAAACGGGAAAATACTTGCACCTGGATGTGGAACCGGAACCAGACGGATTACTTGAAAATACCCACGAAGTGCTCGATTTTTTTTGTGCCTATTTGAATGATGGTGGAGAGACCGGGATGCTTCGGCACCATATCACCCTATGTTATGACATTTGCCACTTTTCCCTTGCCTATGAAGAACCGGAATACACCTTTGTGGCATGGGAGCGGGCAGGCATCAAGGTAGGAAAAATACAGGTAAGTGCGGCACTTAAGATAGTGCCCCAACGTGATATGGATACCGTATGGAAAAGCTTGGAACCCTTTAATGAACCGGTATACCTACATCAGGTGACGGAGAAAAAGGGAGATACGGTAAAAACCTATAATGATCTTCCACAGGTTTTGGAGGCCAAACAAGATTTTTCAGAGTTACGGGCACACTTTCACGTACCCATTTTTTTGGAAGGGTTCGGGATATTACAGTCCACCCAAGATCATATTATCAAGACCTTGCGGTATATCAAGGAACATCCGGTCTGTGACCATTTGGAGGTAGAGACCTATACCTGGGATGTACTACCAAAGGGCTTGAAACGCGATATCAATACATCCATTGTTAGGGAGTTGCACTGGTTGGTCCAGACCATGAAAGGCCAATGAGGCTACATGACAAAAGTCATGGGTAGACATAATGGGGAATGTGTATTTTTAGCGATGTAACCTTCGGGAATGCCATGTAAGGAGGTCCTTGGTGCGAAAAAACAAGCAGATGCCAAAAACAGTTGTCATTAATGTAGTGGGACTTACCCAACGATTGATTGGGGAGCATACCCCGCGCATACGTTCTTTCATGCAAAAGGGAAAAGGTACGGTGATTCGTCCTGTTTTACCAGCGGTTACCTGTAGTGCCCAAGCTACCTACCTAACGGGAAAACGCCCCTCGGAACATGGGATTGTGGGCAATGGGTGGTATTTTAAGGAAGAGTGTGAGGTAAAGTTTTGGCGACAGAGCAATAAACTGGTGCAGGCAGAAAAATTATGGGAGCACCTTAAACGGGAGCACCCGGATATGCGCTGTGCCAATATGTTCTGGTGGTACAATATGTATTCTTCCGTGGACTATAGTGCCACGCCCAGGCCCAATTATTTGGCTGACGGACGCAAGCTGCCCGATATGTATTCCCATCCCGCTGAATTAAGGGATGCCCTGCAGGGAGAACTGGGTACCTTTCCCCTTTTTCATTTTTGGGGACCCAAGACCTCCATCAAATCCAGTCAGTGGATTGCCGACGCAAGTATACGAACGGATCAATGGCATCAGCCTGATTTGATGTTGGTCTACCTTCCGCATCTTGATTACAACATACAACGTCATGGTCTTAACTTTGAGATCATTCAAAAAGACTTACGGGAGATTGATGCCGTAGTGGGGCAGCTTATTGACCATTATGGGAAACAGGATGCGCATATTGTGATTCTCTCGGAATACGGGATTACCGATGTGGACCGCCCCATCCATCCCAATCGGATTTTGCGGGAGCATGGGTATCTTTCCATACGGCATGAGCGGGGACTGGAACTTTTGGATGCGGGGGCCAGCAAGGCCTTTGCGGTGGCTGACCACCAGATTGCACATATTTATCTGAACCATGGAACCCCCAAAGAGGAAGTGGCGGCCCTATTGGAAAAGGTACCGGGCGTGGAGCAAGTGCTGTTGGGAACGGATTTACAAGAAGCGGGCCTTGCCCATAATCGTTGTGGGGACATTGTACTGGTGGCCGATGCCCGTTCTTGGTTCACCTATTACTTTTGGCTGGATGATGCCGTGGCCCCTGATTATGCCCGAATGGTGGACATTCACAAAAAACCGGGGTATGACCCTGTGGAAATGGTATTGAATCCCAAGGATCCCTTTGTGGTACCCAAGGTAGTCTGGAAATTGCTCAAGAAAAAACTGGGATTCAGAACGGTGATGGATGTGATTCCGTTGGATGCCATCCTTATCAAGGGTTCCCATGGGCGTGTTCCCGAGGACCGTGCAGATTGGCCCGTACTATTAACAAATGGGGAGGGGCATATGAAGGAAGAAATAGTGGCAACGGATGTCTTTGGCATCCTCAAAGAAATGTTGCTGAACCCAAAAATAGATTGATATCAATCGTATAAATATATAGTGAGATGACCAGTAAGAAGATTATCGGATTTTTGTTCGCCGCTTTCTTTGTGTATGCGGCCGTAGTACAGTTTAATGACCCGGATGCCACGATGTGGGTGGTACTGTATGGAGTAGCTTCCCTAGCTTCCATACTATTTGCCATGGGACGCCTCAAATTCGTATGGGCCCTAATTTTAATGGTTGTCTTCTTGGGACTTGCCGTGTATCATTGGCCCGAGCAATTTGAAGGTGTGGCCTTGCAGGAAGGCATGAAGACCATGAACATTGAATTGGGGCGTGAATCCTTGGGAATGGGTATTTCGGCTGTTGTGATGGGGG
Organism: Flavobacteriaceae bacterium; assembly: GCA_040830145.1. Lineage (GTDB taxonomy): Bacteria > Bacteroidota > Bacteroidia > Flavobacteriales > Flavobacteriaceae > JBFOLQ01. The sequence goes on from JBFOLQ010000119.1 coordinate 16,337, forward strand.
TGTATGCCCTCTGGACCAGGAGGGGACAGAAGGCCTAACCGGTCATGACCACATTCAGGTAAAATAGGGATGGGACATTTTTGTATGGCTCTGTACCCTGATAGGTGCTGATGGCCATCGATGGACTTTGTACATGGCATCTTCTTGATCGACCACTGTTTTTCTTAATTTTAATGGGGCAGGGGCAAAAGGTCGTGGGCCATACCCATATCCAATGAGGCACAACGATGGCTCCCCGTGAGGCATGTCTCATTAGCCATAAACAAAGCTCATACTACACAATGCCGAGAATTGAACTTAAAACGGAAATAAAAGCTGATATAAATATCGTGTTTGATCTTTCTCGGAGTATTGATTTACACAAAATTTCAACTAAACATACGAACGAAGAAGCAATTGCGGGAAAAACAAGTGGACTAATTGGAATGAATGAAAGTGTGACTTGGCGGGCTAAACATTTCGGAATTTACCAAAAACTAACATCAAGAATAACTGAGTTCGACAGGCCGAAGTACTTTTCGGACGAGATGGTTAATGGAGCATTTGCCGAATTTAAACATGAGCATCATTTCGAAAAGTTCAATGAAGGAACGCTGATGACTGATTTTTTCGATTATAAATCACCATTAGGAATTTTGGGAAAAATAGCTGACAAACTTTTTCTAAAAAGATATATGACTGAATTACTGACTAATCGAAATCGAATTGTAAAAGAATTTGCAGAATCTGAAAAATGGAAAGAAATAATAAATTAATAAAGTACGTATACTAACAATGTATAACCGCAATTTCCGCACTAACGCTTATTTTTAGTGGAGTTCGTCAGTCACTGTGCTCAGGACTGGATGGATCCACTTGGTATTGCTGACACCAGTGCTAAACCGAAAAGCAGTAACTAAAAATGCGTAACTGAGGATTATACAAGACCGTTCAGGTCAATTCGGCTGTCACCGCCCCATCTTGCTACATCCCGATTTTATCAGGATTTCCGCCTCGCGCCGTCCATTAAGGGAAAACAGACCAGAACTAATGGCTATAACCAATTTGACCACGGCCCAACTTGTATTTCCATGTTTTATGTACCTTAGACACAATAACATATGCATCCAGAGCCGAACTCCGCATAGCCATGTGTATTGTAACCTAATTAAAAACGGTGAACAAAATAGTACTAATCGGAAATGGATTTGATTTAGCTCATAACCTACCAACAGGTTATTCGAGCTTTCTCACATCGATTAAAGATTCTATAATTAAAAAAGTAGCTACAAGTACTTGGAGTTATCGTCATGAAATAAATGGTCAAATTTGTACAAGAAATAGGTCATTTATACATAAGTTAGACCAAGACAAAAAAGAAGACCCATGGTTAGGTGCTGTCGTTAATGAAAAAACACACGAAATTGAGCTTAAAACCAATCCACACTCTTCTACAAAGTCAATTTATTACGAATCTTTAATTGCGGACAGAACACTAAACGGTTATTGGTCAGACCTAGAATATCATTATTTCAAAACCATAAATAAAAATTCAACAAGTCCAAATAGAATTGCGACAATAAACGAAGAGTTTGAGCATCTTAAATCTTTACTTTTTACTTATTTAAAAAATGAAGTTGAAGGAAAAATTGGAAAC
>JBFOLQ010000120.1:0-5289 GCA_040830145.1 Flavobacteriaceae bacterium
AACGCCTTCAATCCAAACTTGGCTATGTCCATATCAATGGTACCATTACCCTTTATCTGGGCAAAATCACGTACCCTACGCAACAGTGCATTGCATATACGGGGCGTACCCCGACTACGGCCGGCAATCTCAATGGCAGCCTCATTGCTAATGGGTACTTTAAGGATATGGGCGCTTCGCTGTACTATGGTGGAAAGTAATTCGGTACCATAATATTCCAATCGACTGGTAATACCAAAACGTGCCCGCATGGGGGCCGTCAACAATCCCGATCGTGTAGTGGCCCCAACCAAGGTAAATGGACTCAGATTGATTTGGACGGAACGGGCATTGGGGCCCGTTTCAATCATGATGTCAATTTTATAGTCCTCCATGGCCGAATACAGATATTCCTCTACAACGGGGCTCAGGCGGTGTATTTCATCAATAAACAATACGTCGCGTTCATCCAAATTGGTCAGGAGTCCGGCCAAATCCCCAGGCTTGTCCAATACTGGACCTGAGGTTACCTTGATTCCCACCCCCAATTCATTTGCCAAAATGTGAGCCAAGGGGGTCTTTCCCAATCCCGGGGGCCCATGTAAAAGGGTATGGTCCAATGCCTCCTTTCGCAAGTTGGCGGCCTCCACAAATATCTTGAGATTTTCGAGCACCTGTTCCTGTCCGGTAAAGTCGTCAAAACTTATCGGTCTCAAAGCCCTTTCGATGTCCAGCTCCTCAGGGGAAAAATGCTCTCCCGTTGCATCCAAGTATTCGTTCATACAGTAACAAAGATAGGGGAAAATGGATTCCGCAGGATTATACTCCATCAAACCTATTTCCGAGGGCATCGTCCCTATACTTTATTGGCCCCATCAGTATGAATAGGGTACCCTGCCATTGTAAGTATATGATAAGCCTCTTCATTTCCCAAAATTTTGTACTTTCAAATTATGCATAACACCTCTTATTCTCCCAGTATCCTACAGTATATCCCTTTTTTATATGTGATTTGGTCAGACGATTTACTATCGATCTCTGAAGTAGCTGTTGTCAAAAAGAACATTGAGGAAGATACCTCCCTCTCAAATAACGAAAGGACAGAGCTTCGCACTTGGCTCAATAAAGACCTACCCCCCCAAGATGTTGAAATCAAAAAATGGCGACAGGCCATAGTGGCTTCCAACGTGGAATTGGTGGAAAATGACCCCTATCCCTTGACCTCCTTAAGCCTTAGGTTGGTCTCGTCAGTAAATGGGCATCACCCAGGGCATAATGAACAGTTACGTAATATTGAACGCCACTTGGGTATGCAGCCCAATCATTATAGGCATTTGTTCCCTGTGGCAGTAGATCAAAAAGTCATTTCTGACCGTTATAGGGCCCCTGAATTGGATACCCTTTTAAAAGGACCCTATGCCCAAGAGATTGACGCGTTCCGAGAGTTCCTTTCCCATCCCGTCTTTTCCTGGGAAGTGAGTAGGGACAAAGAGGCATTCCGGGAAAAGGTATTGCAGCAGTTGCGGCATTTGGCAAAGAACGGATATGGGTCCATGGCCTACCCAGAAGCATATGGAGGGACCGGAAACATGGCCCTCTATGGGGCCATCTTTGAAAACCTCATATTTGTGGATGGCAGCCTTACCGTAAAATTCGGCGTACAATTTGGGCTTTTTGGGGGTAGCATCCAAAAGCTGGGAACCCAAAAACATCACGATACCTATCTCGGGAAAGCGGGGCAGGCAAAACTTTTAGGGTGTTTTGCCATGACCGAAACGGGGCATGGTTCCAATGTGCGGGGCATCAAAACTACGGCCACTTACGATCCAAAGACCGATTCCATTGTCATCCACACTCCGGGGGAAAATGACAATAAGGAGTATATAGGCAATGCCCTACATTCCAAAATGGCCAGTGTCTTCGCCCAATTGATTGTCAATGGTAAGAACCAAGGTGTCCATGCCATTTTGGTTCCTTTGCGTAACGAAAAACACCAGCTGCTTCCCGGAATTAAAATAGTGGACAATGGGTATAAATTGGGGCTTAACGGAGTGGACAATGGAAAGATTTGGTTTGACCAAGTACACGTCCCCCGTGAAAACCTTTTGGATAGATATGGGGAAATTACCACGGACGGGCACTATTTCTCAAACATCAAAAACCCCAACAAGCGTTTCTTTACCATGCTCGGCACTTTGGTGGGCGGCCGTATCTGTGTGGCCAAGGGAGCTTTGGGAGGGGCCAAGATGGCATTGGCCCTCGCCATAAAATATGCCCTAAAACGTAGACAGTTCAACGACAACATCAAAATGCAGGAGGACCTTATCATGGACTACCCTTCCCACCAATTACGACTGATTCCAGCCGTAGCCCACTGCTATGTGTACCACTTTACATTGGAACGACTCATGGAAACGTATGCTGATGACTCCATGCCCGATAAGCGAAAGGTGGAAACACAGGCCGCTGCCCTTAAGTCGGTCATCACTTGGTTTGCCAATGATACCATCCAAGAATGTAGGGAAGCCTGTGGGGGCAAAGGGTATTTAATCGAAAACCGCATTGCAGACCTGAAGGGCGACATTGATATTTTTACCACTTTTGAAGGAGATAATACTGTACTGTTACAATTGGCTGCAAAGGGTATCCTGTCTGACTTTACCTCAGAATTCAACAGTGCGGGATTCACCTCGGTCCTAAAATTATTGGGCTCCCAGATCAATGATAAAATGACAACCATTAATCCCCTTTATTCCAATAAGGTGGACAAAGAACACCTTTTTAATCCCAAATTCCATCGCCATGCCTTTGATTACCGTACCCGCAGGCTCACATACACTGCCGCTATGCGCATCCGCGCCTATATTAAAAAGGGCATGCCCTCCTATCAAGCTTTTCTGAAGGTGCAGACCCATTTATTATCCTTGGGAAAAGCCTATGCCCAGGAACTCGCCTATCACAATTTCAGGGAATATGTTGAAACCCTTCCCGAAGGAAAATACAGGTCACTCCTCGATCAATTGGGCATTCTCTTCGCCCTATCCCAATTGCGGGCCGATGCTTCATGGTACCTAGAGCAAGGCTATTTGGGAAGCTCCAAATCCAAGGCCATACGGCAACGGGCAGAACGCCTCTGTAGTGAGCTTAGACCCCATATCAACTCCTTGGTGGATGGGTTCGGCATTCCAGAACATTGTATGGGAGCCCCCTTGATCAACTAAAAAATGGAGCCACTTAAAGTGGCTCCATTTATTTAAATATACTATCTCAAGATTCGTCTATTTTTTAACGATCTTAAAGTGTTTCACAGACCCGTTCAATCCCAATACCCGTATAAAATATACTCCGGGAGCATACCCGCTAAAGCTCAATTCTGGATTGGTTGCATCCGTCTCTATATGGTCAATCTGTGTTCCCGAAAAGTCCATAATATAAATGTTCTTTTTTCCTGGAATACCTTCTATGGTCGCCCTATTACTTGTAGGGTTGGGGAAAACGTTCACCAACTTTTTAGGGTTGGCATTGAAAAGCGGAAGCCGTGCCGTTAAACTTGTACCCTGATTGGGGACATAGGTTATTATCAATTTAGCCGATGCATACGATGAATGTTCCTTTGAGGCAATCCCAATATCAGGACTGGAACCTGAAGTGGATACCTGCGATACTATAATACTGTAGTTTGACCCCAGGTCTATCTCAGATGCATTTAACGTTACTGTGGTAGTCTGCCCCTTGGGAAACGTTCCACTTACCGTACCCAACAATGCCCCTACTCCTGGAACATTTGAATTTGTTAAATTGGTTTCCGTCCAAGTATTTCCCACTCCTTCATTGATTTCAAATGTTCCCCCACCATTATCATCACCGATGGTAAACTCCCATTGTGCGGCCGTTACCGTACCATTGATTCCACTAAGGTCATACATAAAATAACCTTTGCGTTCAGTACCGCCCATATCAACCCGTATATTAGTCTGTTTATAACCAGCGCCATTCGTATACTTGTACGCATCATGTATAGGCGACTCTGTTGCAGTACTCGGGGCTATTACCGTCACGCCTGCGGTGGCCGTAAACCCACCATCATCCGTGGTCACCGTAACGGTGGCCGTGCCAGCTGAAACACCCGTGACAACCCCATTTGCATTGACCGTAGCCACAGAGGTATCACTGCTGGACCAGGTCACCCCCTGGTCCGTGGCATCTGAGGGCGATACCGTGGCCGTCAACGTACCCGTATCACCCACGCCCAAGGAAAGGGAAACGGGACTCACCGCTACCCCCGTCACCGGAACCGATGTCACCTCCAATATGAGCCTTGCCGGCGAAAGCGATGCATGCTCCTTCGAGGCAAAATCAAAATCGTTGCCACCAATGGGCTGCTTCAATATCAAACTATAGTGCCCCCCCAAATCTATATCGGCAGCGGTCAGGGCAACCGTATACGTGGAGCCCAAATCAAACGACGAGGCCAAACTGCCCAATAGCCCATTCTCAACAGGACGGTTACCGGTAGAAAGGTCCGTCTCACTCCAAGAGGTTCCACTGCCCTCATGGACCTCCACCTGACCAGAACCGCTGTCGGTGGCGACCGTAAACTCCAAATGTGCGGAGACCACCGTACCACTTAGACCCGAAAGGTCGTACATCAGGTACCCTACACGTGCCGGACCCGTATGCTGAACCCGTATGTTGGTCAAATTTCTCCGCACGCTCCCTTCCAAATAGGCATCATGGATCGGGGACAGGGTCGTTGTCGCCCCGCCCGAGGTGACCGTCACCGCCGTGGTGGCCGTAAACCCACCATCATCCGTGGTCACCGTAACGGTGGCCGTGCCAGCTGAAACACCCGTGACAACCCCATTTGCATTGACCGTAGCCACAGAGGTATCACTACTGGACCAGGTCACCCCCTGGTCCGTGGCATCTGAAGGCGATACCGTGGCCGTCAACGTACCCGTATCACCCACGCCCAAGGAAAGGGAAACGGGACTCACCGTTACCCCAGTCACCGGAACGTTGGCCGCCTTACAATCATTCGAATTCTGAGAGTATGTATTATTTACATTTAGGAAGCCGCCATTGCCCTGAATATCAATATCGGTTGCATCCATTCCACAAACAGTGTTATTAATGAATGAGTTGCCACTTCCAAAATCCCCAGCATGGTATAAAAGCTTGTGGTTGTTAACCTGTGGGCCTTCCATATTGATCCTATTCTCATCTATGGTCAGGGAATGCGTTGACTGCGCTACCAGCTTTCCATTATAAACACCTTTATAATTACCAGCATAAGCTTGATAGTCAATG
>JBFOLQ010000121.1:0-2473 GCA_040830145.1 Flavobacteriaceae bacterium
CTATCATACCATCATCAAAAAATCATTTGCTGATTTCGGGATTTCATTTGACAATTATTCCCGTACCTCGGCGGCCGTTCATCACCAAACCGCTTCTGATTTTTTTGTGAAACTGGACCAACAAGGGGATTTCATTGAAGAGACCACAGAACAATTGTATGATGAGGAGGCCAAACAGTTTTTGGCCGATAGATATGTGATTGGCACCTGTCCCGTATGTGGTAATGCCGAAGCCTATGGTGACCAATGTGAGAATTGTGGCAGCTCCTTGAATGCAACAGATTTAATCAATCCGAAGTCCACCATTACAGGTGCTGTTCCCACGCTAAAAAAGACAAAGCATTGGTTTTTGCCCTTGGACCGATATGAGACTTTTTTAACGGATTGGATTATCAAGGGCCATAAAAAAGATTGGAAATCCAATGTATATGGTCAGTGCAAGTCGTGGATTGATGCCGGACTTAAGCCCCGTGCGGTTACCCGTGATTTGGACTGGGGCATTCCTGTCCCGGTTCAGGGAGGTGAGGGCAAAGTCCTCTATGTGTGGTTTGATGCTCCCATAGGATATATTTCCAGTACCAAGGAATGGGCGCAACGAGAAGGGAAGGATTGGGAGCCCTATTGGAAGGATGAGGCCACAAAATTGGTGCATTTTATTGGGAAGGATAATATTGTATTCCACTGCATTATATTCCCGGCTGTCCTGAAAGCACACGGAGGGTTCATCTTGCCCGATAATGTTCCGGCAAATGAATTTTTGAACTTGGAAGGCAACAAATTGAGTACTTCCAAAAATTGGGCAGTCTGGTTGCACGAGTACTTAGAGGAATTTCCCAATATGCAGGATGTCTTACGGTATACCCTCACCGCCAATGCCCCTGAGACCAAGGACAATGATTTTACCTGGAAAGATTTCCAGGCGCGCAACAACAATGAACTGGTGGCCATATTTGGAAATTTTGTCAACCGTGTGGCGGTGCTCACCCATAAATATTATGATGGAAAAGTACCAGCTCCCCATGATTTGACGGCAGAGGATCAAAGTACTTTGGTGGATTTGGCTGCCTTTCCTGAAAAAATAGGGGCATCGTTGGAACGGTACCGCTTCAGGGAAGCGGGTCAGGAACTCATGAACTTGGCCCGTTTGGGAAATAAATACTTGGCGGAACAAGAGCCATGGAAACTCATAAAGGAAGACCCTGATCGTGTACGGGATATTATGTATACGGCTTTGCAGATTGCTGCCGGATTGGCCATTTTGGGCGAACCCTTCCTGCCATTTACGTCGACCAAGCTAAAATCAATATTGAATTTTGACAACCTATCCCAGGCAGTGGATTGGGATGGCATTAAGGAGGCGGAATACCTTATCCCTTCGGACCATACCATTAACAAATCGGAATTGCTGTTCCGAAAGATTGAGGATGCTGAAATTCAAGCCCAACTGGACAAATTGGAGGCCACTAAAAAAATCAACAACAAAGAAATACCATCAACACCACAACAAACGATCATGCCACAAAAAGATACAATTAGTTTTGAGGATTTCAGTAAGATGGATATCCGCGTAGGGACCATCCTGGAAGCTGAAAAAATGCCCAAGGCCGATAAGCTCTTACTCCTTAAGGTAGATACGGGCCTTGATCAAAGAACCATAGTATCTGGTATCGCTGAGAGTTTTTCACCTGCGGATATTATAGGCAAAAAAGTGACCGTGTTGGTAAATCTAGCGCCGAGAAAACTACGGGGAACCTTTAGTGAGGGGATGATCCTCATGACTGAGAATAGTGAGGGAAGATTGGTTTTTGTCAATCCCGATGAGGATGGGGTCCCCAATGGGGAGGGGATTAACTAGGCCCCTATGGGTATTCCCCTTTATTTTTAGAAAAATGTAATGTCACATTACATTTTATACATAACTTGCCTCTTTAAATTGATATACAGATGATTGCAAAAAAAGTGACTACGGTTATCATGCTATGCGCCGTACTCTTCTCCTATGGGCAAAAGCTAAGGATTGAACAGGGGAATTTTGATTTCCTTAAAGGACAGAAAGAAGTCAATGTTGAATTTGTTTACGACAACATGACACTGTTAAAAAAGAACTTATCGAATGAACAATATGTAAAAGAACACATGCTCGAAGTTGAGGAAAAGAAAGGGAAGGCAGCTGCAAGGGCATGGGAAAAAAGCTGGTATTCAAGTCGGGAAATCATTTATGCCCCTAAGTTTTTAGAACTGATGAACCGGTATCTCCATGGGGACTATGGTATTCATTTTGACCTTGGTCTGGACAATGCCAAGTATACTCTGATTGTTGACACCATTTGGGTCTTTCCCGGATGGGACGCCGGGGTCATGAAGCAACCGGCTAAGGTGACTACATCCATAAAAGTTGTTGAAACGGCAAATAGTGACAACATCTTGGTAATGGTATCCAGTAAAGATGCCCCAGGAGATCAATGGGGAAGTA
>JBFOLQ010000122.1:0-15262 GCA_040830145.1 Flavobacteriaceae bacterium
CCCGTTTTTGGATAAGTGGGGTTGGGTCACCCAATTATTACTCCCCAAAAAGGTGTCGTCGTCACTGGGGGCATATGTGGGCAAGTGGGCCATGGTCTTCTCCGTACGATATTCGGGAAGGATATCCTGTGGTAGGAAGGTCAGGGACTGCCGATAGGCATTATAGGGTGCCAAAATGTCCTTTTCCAATAGTTCGGAGGTGATGGAGGGGTCCAATTCCAGTAAGGGATCCTTAGGATGAAACCAAAGGTATTCCTTCACCTTATCAGGACCCAGGGTGGCCACGGCCCTGCCGATGGCCAATTCATCCTTAATATTGCCCAAAAGTCCCTGATGGCGGGAGATGATGACCTCCGGGGTCCACTTTTGGGGGCTAATGCCCAAGGCCTTGAAGGGGAGGGGCAGGGTACTCGGACTTTGTAAAGCCTCCTCAATATAGGCATTGACACCTTCGGTATAGGCGGTCAATATCTCCACCCCATCAGGATGGTAATGCGCCATTTCGGTCTGCATATCCCCACGGAATGCAAATAGACGGGTGCCCATATCGCGTTCCACGGCCCGGGGCCCCAATAGTTCCGCCGTGGTACCCGTCGCCTGCCGTCGCCATAGTTCAAACTGAAAAAGACGGTCCTTGGCGGCACAATACCCTTGGGCAAAGAAAAGATCGTGTTGATTTTGGGCGTAGATATGGTTGATGCCCACTGAGTCCCGAATCACTTCCACAGTGTCCAAAAGCCCTGGAACGGTAAGGGAAGTATCCGCTTTGGGGGATTCTTTACAACTTAAGATAACGAAGGCGTATAGAGCTATGGGAAACAGATATCGCATGGAGATGGGTTTAGGCACTCCCTAAAGATAAGGAAAGGCTAGAACACACTTGGGGGAGTCCAACCTTTCAAAAAGGTACAATGTGAAAAATCAATACTTCGCGGCCTTGCCGGTATTACTGGTGCGTTTGATAAAGACGCGTAGGTCCTCATTGGCTTTTTGTAAGTCCTCACGACGTAAGTACATCATATGGCCACTGCGATACCCCTTGAACTCAAAACGATCTTTCATACGTCCGCTGGGGTCTATCTGCCACATGGTGTATTTGGCGTTGAAATAGGTGGTGGCCCCATCGTAATACCCGCTCTGTACCAATACATTGAGATAAGGGTTTTGGGCCATTGCCTGACGTAGATTGTCGCGCACATTGTCATTTTCATTGTTCCAGGGATGTACGGGACCGAACATATTGTACTTGATATCGGTCTTAAAATTCAATTCCTCCTGCAGGTAATAGTTGATGGCAGGGGTAAAACTATGGAGCCAGGAGGTGAGTTCAGCACTGTAATCGGGTCCATCCCCGAAGAGTTGGCGATCAATACCAAGGTAACGACTATCCAATCGACCTACATTATAGCCCCCTTTTTCCTTCATAAGATTCTTCCAGAAATAACGGGTGGGGATAACCAAATTGAGGTCCAGGACCTCCTTTTGGGTCAAGCCGGAGTAATAGGCCATTTTTTGGGCCACGGCTTCCCGTTCTGCTGCATCCACAAAACCGCCCTTGGCCAAGGCCGGAATCAGGGTATTGATGGTATAGGACTCACTTTCGGGCAGAATATCCAATAGGTCCTTTTGTTGCAGGGCGGGGTCCAGCGCTTTGTGGTGCCATGCCGCCGCGGTATAGTAGGGGAGGTTGAGGGCATCGGAAACGGGTCCGCCTTTGCGAATGACCTTATAATCGGCCGGGGAGACCATGATGACCCCGTTTAAGTACATCCATTGCTGGTTTTGGAGTGCAAGGGAAAGCCCCATGACCCGGGTACCGCCATAACTTTCCCCAATAATGTATTTGGGGGAGCGCCAACGGTTATTACGCGTTACAAAGGTGGTCATCCATTCGGCCAAGTATTTGGTATCGGCGTTGATGCCAAAGAACTTCTTGCGATCCACTTCTTCCCCCGTTTCCGGAATGGTACGGGAATACCCTGTATTGGCGGGGTTTACATAGAAAATAACGGTGACATCCAGCACCGAATATGGGGTGTGGGGCACTCCATAGGGTTGTACGGGATAGCCTTCGTCGTCAATTCGCAACACCCTGGGGCCTGTATAGGCTAGGTGCATCCACACCGAAGCGGAACCAGGTCCCCCATTAAAGGAAAACATAATGGGTCGGGCCGCGCGGTTCTTTACATTGTTTCGGGTGTAATAGGTGTAGTACAATGAGGCAATGGGCTTTCCGTGGCTATCCCAAACAGGTTGGGTGCCCGTTTGGGCAGTATAGCTTATGGGAGTGCCATTGATGGTGACCGAGTGCTGGGTGGTCACCACTGTATCAATGGGGAGTTTTCGTTCTTGGGCATGAAAGGTGGCATATGTCAACAAAAGGCAGGAGAGCAGTAGTTTTTTCATGTTGGTCTAATCTTCAGTGAATATAAAAAGTGGTTTGGTTAAAAGTAAGAAAAAAGGAGCTGGGGAAAGAAAAAATCAAAGAGCCAATAAAATACGTTGGACCTAATGGTAACACATCAAAGGGGTGCCATTGAGGTGTACGGTGTATTGGGTGACCTATGCCCCTGTACAAAATAGGGAAAAGAACTACAGCACGGGATATGGGGTGTTTCTTGGGGATAAGGTCTTTTGATAAAAAAGGATGTTACCCAAATACAAGATATACAATGACCAGTATGAATAACAATGTCAGTACTAAGGAAAGTATGTTTTTCCTGCGTGCTTCACGTCGCATTTGAAGCTGTATGTTCTTCTTGATTCGCTTGAGTTCTAGGGCATCCACTTTTTTGAAGACCAGCGAATCATTCCCTTTTTGGGTATATCCACTGTCCCGTATTTCCGAAAGTGATTTTCGTTTTTTCCGTAGGGCCCTATTGGCCTGCAAACTTTTGATGGCATGCATCATGCTTCCTTCCCCTCCCATGATCTTGTTTTTATAATGGGTAGGTTTTCAAGAGGTTTTGTTACAATAAAGGGGGTGTGCCCATCCCATTGGGCAGCCACGGATTCCTAACTGCTAAGTGGGCTAAAACTTCTCAAAGACACCCAATCCGAAAAGGGCAAAGTCGTACTTTACGGGGTCAGTGGCATCCAAGGCTCGCAGATTGCCATCCAGTTCCACCAAGGCCTTGGCATCGTTTTGCCTACGCTCTAGAAGGCCCAATTTTCGGGCCACATTCCCTGAATGTACATCCAAGGGGCAGGAGAGCTGTGCCGGTCGTAGTCCCTTCCAGATTCCAAAGTCCACACCTTTTTTGGGACTTCTGACCATCCATCGCAAAAACATATTGATACGTTTGGCCGCTGATCCCGTGGCCGGATTCCCCATATGTTTGGTGGTTCTGCCGGGATGGGGCAACTGAAAGAAAATGTCTTTGCAGGTGGTGATGGCCAATTGTAGGGATTGGGGCTGGGCATAGCGGGTAAACACCCCCTCCAAGCCTCCATGGTGTTCATATAGGTTGGCAAGCCCTTGGATGAAATAGGTAAGATCCGTGCCATTAAAGGTACGATGTACAAAGGACTGTAAGGATGTTAGGTCGGTGTTGGAGTGCCCCATTACAAATGCATGGGGGGCATGGTCCATCAGGGCCATCATCCGCTGGGCATTGGCAATAATACTCTTGCGATTGCCCCAAGCAATGGTAGCGGTCAGAAAACCTGCGATTTCAATATCCTCCTTTTTGGTAAACCTATGGGGTATTTGAATGGGGTCTGTCTCCAAAAAAGAAGGATGTTCATATAGTTCGGCCTTTTCATCCAGGAATTCCTTGAGTTCGTTTTTGTCCATATCAGTGGTTTCAGCATCAAGGACTACCCATTGGTTTTGATGGGGGTCTGCCCACTGATTTTTCCATCTACCATGGTCAGCTTCCGGTCGGCCATTTCTGCCAGTTCTGCATTATGGGTCACAATTACGAAGGTCTGTCCAAACTGATCTCGCAGCTCAAAAAAGAGCTTGTGCAAGGTGTCGGCACTTTCAGAGTCAAGGTTGCCACTGGGTTCATCGGCAAAGATGACAGAGGGGTCATTCACCAAGGCCCGTGCCACGGCCACCCGCTGTTGTTCCCCACCCGATAGTTCACTGGGTTTATGGTGTAGTCGGTCTGAAAGTCCCAAAAAGCTTAGAAGTTCCGTGGCTTTTTTCTCGGCGTCCTCCATGGAAGTATTTTTGATAAAGGCAGGGATGCATACATTTTCCAATGCGGTAAATTCAGGTAACAACTGATGGAACTGAAAGATAAAACCAATATGGGCGTTGCGAAATCGGGCCAATTCCTTATCGGACAATTGGGCGACATTTTTTTCCTGGATAAGAAGTTCCCCATCCTTCGGATTTGATGGGATGTCCAATGTGCCCAAAATATGTAATAAGGTCGTTTTTCCGGCACCTGAGGCTCCTACGATGGAAACGATCTCTCCCTTTTTTATGTGGAGATCTACCCCCTTCAATACTTCCAGGTTTCCGAAGTTCTTTTTAATATTGGTGGCCTTGATCATAGCATCCAAAAATATGTTGGGGTCAAAAATAGCCAATTGTCACCAGTCATGCCACAGCCCCGGACCACTTCATATGTTATCGGTTTCAAGTTTATGGTTTCAGGCTTGTAATTTAAGGCCTTACTCCCAACATCCCACTTCCTTCAGCCAATTTCCAACACCTTGGAACTGTCTTGTGAAACTAAGGGGGGATGCATTGCCTTTACCCGTTTAATTGTACTTTTACAAAAACCATTGATTGCATGTCACCATACAGAAACCTGGAGGAATACGATTTTGAGATTACCAACGACGTTAAGGAACGCTATTCAAAGATAATTGATGAGATAGGGGAGGATACTTCCCGGGATGGATTGTTGAAAACACCGGAACGGGCCGCCAAGGCCATGTTGTTCCTTACCCAAGGCTACAAGCAGGATGCAGTGGAAATTTTGAAGAGCGCCATGTTCAAGGAAGACTATGACGATATGGTCATTATCAAGGACATTGAACTCTATTCCCTCTGTGAGCATCACATACTCCCCTTTTTCGGGAAGGCCCATGTGGCGTATATTCCCAATGGCCACATTGTGGGACTCAGTAAGATTCCTCGTGTGGTGGACGTATTTGCCCGAAGGTTGCAGGTGCAGGAGCGCCTGACCCATGATATTTTGGAATGTATCAACAACACCTTAAAACCCAAAGGGGTGGCTGTTGTAATAGAGGCTTCCCATATGTGCATGATGATGCGGGGGGTACAAAAGCAGAATTCGGTCACGACCACATCCGGCTTTCGGGGACAATTTGAGAAGATTGAGACCCGTAACGAGTTCTTAAAATTGATAAGTTCCGAGCTTTCATAGGTATTGGCAGGGTTATTGCTGGTTTGGCCTTGAACACTAACGATTCAAATGAGTAAAAAAGAAGACAATAAGATAAAGCACCTCTTTTTGGGTTTGGTATTTGATGCCATTGGTATGCTCTCCTTTGCCGTTCCCTTTATAGGGGATTTTTCAGATGTGATATGGGCTCCATTATCCGCTTGGCTCATGACCCGTATGTACAAGGGCCGGGCCGGACAAACGGCGGGGGTCATCACTTTTATAGAGGAATTGATTCCGGGCCTTGACATTATCCCTTCCTTTACTATTATGTGGTTGTACACCTATGTTTTTAAGGGAGCCAGTAACGCTAAGGTCATTGAGGTTGAGGAATGATTTTACTGGGGAAGGGGCTATAGGTCCCGCGGAACATGCTCCATGAGCCACTTGGATTGGAAAATTATTTTGTACTTTTGGTCGCTGCGAATATCAACGGATATTTGATGGAATTCGGAAAACGTACTGGGCAGGTTGCGGCATCATTAATACTCTTGGTGGTATTACTTTTGCCCATGGCAGTTCAATGCTTCCACACCTTGGAAGGACATGGGCACGTTCCCTGTGATGAGAACAGTGTACATTTTCATGAGAAGGCTGACGATTGCCATATATGCGATTTTCATTTTGCACCCTTCACCTATGATATCGCCGAATTTCCAGAGTGGGCAAGCCCCGAAATTCCGACTGGAATTGAAAAGCATTTTTATTTCTTACAACTGTCTTCTTTTCTGGAAGACAATACCCGTCTGAGGGCACCCCCTAGCTTTTGGGTGTAACATTGGTGCACTTCTTCGTGCCAATGCCCCTTGTGTAACATGGCTGATAGAGCCTTATGGACGGTTGGTCAGTTTTCAAGGGATGACTAGAACGGGAATCCGTACGTTGGTTCCCATTAGGTTTGGACGCTTCCCGTATAATCGGATTTTTTTCAATCAAGAGAACATATGCGCATTTATGCCCCCTTATTGCTACTACTGAGTAGTATTTCAGTCATTTCACAAGACTGTGACAACGTCTTATATGGAAAGGTCGTTGACTTTCACGATGGTTCTGTCCTTGCTGGAGCCCTGCTTATTGTAGCTGGGACTGAACAAACTGTTGAGACCGATGTGGAAGGAAAGTTTCGCATTCCCGGACTCTGTGAACAGACCTATTCCATACAAGTGTCCCACCCGTATTGTGCCACCAAGGGGTTTACGGTGAAAGTGGCTGGAAACACAAAAAGAACCTTTCTTTTGGAACACCACATGGAGGAACTGGATCAAGTAATCGTTGAGGGACAGGCCTATGGCGATAAGGCAAAGACCATACAACAAGACAAGATATCCAATGACAAATTGGAGCAGTTCAGTAGCGGTTCCCTTGGGGATGCCCTGAACAGTGTTTCGGGGGTTTCCTCCTTGAATACAGGGAATACGGTGGTGAAGCCCATGGTGAATGGATTGTATGGGAGTCGGGTAGTGGTCATCAACAATGGAGTGCGAATGGAAGACCAGGAGTGGGGTGCGGAGCACGCTCCCAATATGGATGTAAACACCATAGGAAACATTACCTTGATAAAGGGTGCTGGAGCTTTGCAATACAGCGGGGATGCCATTGGAGGGGCCGTGGTTGCGGAAACACCTAAAATACCGATCAAGGATAGTCTCTATGGCAAGACCCTTATGACCTTGGGGTCAAACGGACGTGGGGGCACCTTGACCTCCCAAGTCACCAAAAGCCAAGAAAATGGTTGGTTCGGTACCGTGCAGGGTACGATAAAGCGATATGGTGATTTTGAAGCACCTGAATATGTCTTGAGCAATACGGGCATTTTTGAGCGGAATGCCTCCTTACGTCTGGGCCTTAACCGTATCCATTATGGGTGGGAGGGCTATTATTCTTACTTCAGGAATGGGATTGGGATACTGAGGGCCTCCCATTTGGGAGGGGCCCAGGACCAAGTTCGGGCCATTAATAGTGACCGTCCTTTGATCATTGAGGATTTTACCTATGATATCAGTCCCCCGAAGCAGGAAGTGACACATCATTTGGCCCGTTTGAGCGGTTTTAAAAAACTTGAGGGTCTTGGTAAGCTCAGTGCGCAGTACAATTTTCAACAAAACAATAGGTTGGAGTTTGATATCAGGCGGGGGGACGATAGGAACAAAGCTTCCTTGGACCTTCGGTTACGGACCCACGCCATGATGATGGACCTTCATACGAACCCTTGGGAACGAATGAATGTAAAAACAGGAATCAGTGCCAGATATCAGAACAATTTTGCTGCCAATACGGGGGTTCGCCGGCTGATACCAGACTATGACAAATATGAGCTGGGCGCATATGCCATTGCGGATTATCGTACGGACGGGAAATGGTTGTTTGAAGGCGGGGCCCGATTTGATTATACCCATATGGATGTCCTTAAATACTACCGAAGCTCTTTTTGGGAATTACGCGGATATGACGAACTCTTTCCCGAAATTGTTGTTTCGGAGACTACCGGACAGGTTTTGACCAACCCAAAGTTGAACTACAACAATGCCTCGGCCATGGTGGGTGCACGGTATTCCCTGGGTGACGATTATAGATTGTACTTCAATTACTCATTGGCCTCCAGGGCCCCCAATCCGTCTGAACTATTCAGTGAAGGGCTGCACCATTCCGCCTCACGGATTGAGCTAGGAGATCTGCGTTTCAAGTCTGAAGTGGCACATAGGGTTGCATTGACCCTGGAACGGAACAATGAGGTGTTTGGTTTTTCAATCAATCCGTACATCAATAGCATTGATGACTTCATTGTCATTGAACCTACTGAAATACAGCAGACCATTCGGGGTAATTTCCAAGTATGGGAATATAGGCAGACCCAGGCCCAATTGATGGGTGTGGATGTGGACGCGAGGTATGCCTTTGCGGAAAATTTTCAATTTACCCATCAATTTTCATTGGTGAAGGGCTATGACCGTACCCGGAACGCACCGCTGATACATATGCCACCGGTTAGTACGAAAAATGGAATTATTTACCGAAATCCGGGACTTAATAATCTGCACATATCCTTACAGAGTGATTATGTATTTCGACAAAATGAATTTCCTGACAATAATTTTGAGGTTTTTGTACCAGAGACTGAGACCATGGAAAATGTAGATGTGAGCACACCTCCTGATGCATACCATTTGCTCAACTTCAATTCGGGCATCGATGTCCAGATCGGTACCACCTCAAAGCTCAACATTGGCATTGGCATCACCAACGTATTGAACACCTCTTATAGAAACTATTTGAACCGTTTACGATACTACGCCGATGATTTGGGCCGAAACTTTTTATTACAACTGAAAATCAATTATTAATTATTTTAAAGTAGAAACTAATGAAACAACAAAGATCATTAATCGCATTTTTCCTTACCGGACTTTTGTTCACGGCCTGTTCCGATGATGACAATGCTCCAGAGCCCGTACATGAGGAAGAGGTCATCACCACCATGACCGTGACCTTGACACCGGAAGGTGGGGGTACGGCCATTACCTTACGTACCCGTGATTTGGATGGGGACGGTCCCAACGCACCGGAGGTATCCGTTTCTGGGAATCTAGCTTCGGGCACTAATTATAACGGAGCCATTGAGTTGCTGAATGAGACGGAGAGTCCTGCCGAGGATATTACGGAGGAAGTGGAAGAAGAATCTGATGAGCACCAGTTTTTTTACACCGCGGGCGGCGGCTTGGATGTGACCACTAGCTATTCCAACTTCGATAATGATGGAAATCCACTGGGCACTGAGTTCAAGCTTGAGGCCGGGGATGCAGGTTCGGGTACATTGACATTCACCTTACGGCATGAACCCACAAAACCCAATACGGGCCTTTCAGATGCGGGAGGTGAAACCGATATTGCCGCGACTTTCAGTGTGACGATACAATAAATTTCCGCTTCTTTATCAAAAGCGCTCTTTGCCCTATGGCAATAGGGCGCTTTGACTTTTATAAGGGCACATTATACAGGTTTGGGTGTTAGTGGAACAGAAATCCCAGCCCCATCCGGGAAAGCATCTTTTTTTCAAAGTTCCAGAAGAAACGGAACTGGCCGAAAAGCCATCCGAACAGAACCAGTAACACCTGATAGAAAGGAAATATGGCCAAGAGCCTAAGGGTCCAGTATGCCGTACCGCCCCACCACGCATCCGGAAATCCGGTTCTATCAAGTCCAATCCAATCCAAAAAAGGCTTTGCCACATAGACCGAGGAAGAACCCGTAATCGCAAATACAATTAAAATGACCACCAATTGTACGTTGGAAGTAATGCCCCAGCGCTGTTTTAATTTGTTCATACCCGTACCGGCGTAAGAGCGGCAAAGGTAACGTTTAAATGCGAGGCACAAAAGGCCCTAATCGCTGTCTGTATTTTCGTTGAAAATAGATAAAGTAATTATACAATTTATAGTTTACCTCGTACCCATAATCTATATTGGATTCATAGTTGATCTGCATCTCATAGAGATGGGTACCATAGCGTAGGGGATCCATCGCCCGTTGGTTCCAATTCATGACATAGATTTGATTTCTGTTTTCCAGGAATGACTGGGAGTAATACCCCTCAGGGCGGGCAATGCTCTGTAGCCAAGTATAGAAACCGGGCTCAATGATAATGATTTCATATTCACTCTCTTTACTTGCTATTGCAACGGTATCTTGCCCTTTTTGATCAAAAAGGGCCTGTTCTTCTGGCGACACATCATCCATACGCTGTTTTGAGCTGTTGCAGCTTGAAATATGGATGAGCAGGGCCGCTAAGGGCAACACGGATAGATATTTCAGTTTCATACGCTTTTTTTATGTGATATAAAATACAAAAAATCCGTTTGCAGGGCAAACGGATTCTTTGCATGGAGTGATTCGTTCTATAGGTTATTTTCCAAAAAGACCCCCCAAAAGTCCTCCCAAACCGCCACTTTTTTTGCCACTTCCCATGACCATACCGGCTACATCGTCCAAAACGCTGCCATCACCATCGGCATCCAGTAATTTCTCAAAGAGACTTTGGTTTTGTTGGGGTTTGCCTCCCAACATTGAACCCAAAAGGCCATTGAGCCCATTGGGGTCCGAAACATTGTCCTGAGCCCTTTGTCTTCCCAATACACCCATGATGATAGGGGCCGCTATCTTAAGGATATTGGCTATGGAACCAGCGTCTACACCTGATTTTTGGCTTAAGGCATTTTCTACCTGGGATTGACTGTTCCCAAAGACGTGGCCCAATATTCCGGCACCGTCCTGGACCACATCGTCATTGACACCTCCTTGGAAAAGTCCCCCAAGGTTGTCCAAGATACTACCGTCGTGTTTGTTTGATAAGGCATTCATAAGCCCTTGGGCTCCCTCGGGAGAAGAAGCATTACGCTGCATGGCGCCCAAAATGAGGGGCATGGCCATACCCAATACATTTGCGGTTTTATCGGCCGATTGACCAGTTTGGCCCGCAACGCCACTTATCACTTGTTGGCCCATGGGGCTGTTGAGTAAATCCAATAATCCTGACATAATTCTTTTTAATGGTTATAGTATTAATTCGGTTGGGAAGTTACAAAAACCGTACCTAATTTTTTGCATGGATACAGAATATGATGTGACAGGTTTTCGTGGTTCGTAATTCATGGGGATTCCCATCCCGGGAAGAGGCATTTTACCTTTTTTACCTATAAAGCGACCCAATGCCCCACTTTTTTTAATACATTGGGTGGATTTCGTTGGAGAGTCGTATTGGGCCCGTACCTATCTATGGCCCTATCTTAAAGTAGCTGAATTATGTTTCAATTGTCATGGCACTGAGATTCAAAAGGGTGGCCAGGGACAGACCTTTTCTGATAAAGGAAGGTTTCTCTTTCAGATGTAGGACATGTGTTCTGGCAGGAATGATTTTCTGCATAAACCCCCTGTTTGGCCAGGAATACGATTGGGGTTCCCTACAGCAGTATTCCCGGGCATTGACCACCGATATCAAGTCCTTGGAGGTGCTCAAGGATTCCATGTTGTTTTATGACAATAACGACTTTGCCAAATCCACGGCTTATGGACTGGCATTATTGAATAGGACCCGCATACAGAACAAACCAATTCTTTTTTTGGAAGCGTACGATCGCCTTGCCATACAACTCTACAGATGGGAAGATCTTGTTCGCCAAGAGGATTTTGACCGTAGAATCAAGGAATTGGATGAAATGGCATATGATTTCGCTATAAAAACCGGTTATGCGCCTTTGGAGGCACGGGTCTATGTATCCTGGGCGGGTTCTTCATACCAAAAAAGGGACAGCCTGAATATTTCTGAATTGTTGCATAAGGCCTTGGGTCTATACCGGGAGCACCAACATCCCCATGAAATTTTGGCACGCACCAAGCTTTTTTTACACAATGATCATTCCGGTTTTGGTGAAAGTGAGCGGTTTATAAAGCATGAAAAGGTTGCGGACAGTTTGGTTCGCTTATATCCAGCGTCCAGGCATATCCCCTATTACTATATGGCGAGGAGTTTTGATGCCTATTATGGGCAAGAGGCCATGGGCTTCCATAAGGGGCAGATGGCATTGGCCCTTGAATTTGCCCAAAAGGCTATTGGGGTATCAAGGGAAAGGCGAAATAAATCCATGGAAACGTATGCGTATCTTCAAGAAGCTTCCATTTTTTTGGAGCAGGGAAAGATGGCCCAGGCCCACCAAAGCCTACAAATGGCCGAACGGGAAAACCATGGTGATTTTTCTGCCTGCAACTATTATTACGCCATTATAAAATATGAATACCTGTCCCATCCTGAGGTGGCCCGGTACAAGGAAGCTGAAGAAATTATAGATGAGGCGGTGCATTTGTCAAAGCGAAATGTCACAAGATATTACCACGATGCCCTAAAAAGGAAACTTGAAATTTATTTTCTGAGGAACGAGAAAAAGGATTTACTTCAAATTTCCACGAGGATAGATTCCTTGGCCAGAAAAATATATGAGGATGAAAACAAGACGAGCATTGTGACCAATGAGGTCAAGTACAAAACCGAGATATTGGAATTACAGAACCAAGCGACCCAGGAACAGTTAAAGGAAAAAATGTACAATAATTGGGTGTTGTCCATGAGCATATTGGCCTTGGCCCTTATCAGTATGTATTTGTTGTATCTCTATCGTGAAAAGAATATACTGGAACGCAAATTGGAAGAGGCCAATGCCCAACTTCAGGAGCAGTAGAATGAAATAGATCATCTGTTGCAATTGAACAACCGCACCCTTTACTCCAAACAACTCAAGATATCCACCATTCAGGACAGTATGGCCAAAGTGGCCCATGAGATATCTGGTTTGGTGGAATCAGATGGCCCGTTGCGTCCCAACCAATTGTTGGCCGTAGAGAAAAAGTTATTGGGAATTATTTCGAATGAGGATACCTGGGAGGAGTTCAAGCACCAATTTGAGGAGATACATCCCCATTTTTTTAGAAGACTCAACGAACTGCACCCCAATTTGAGCATTAACGACCTAAAACACTGCTCGTATATTGTATCCAACCTTAAGAGCAAGGAGGTCGCCGGCCTCATCAATGTATCCCCAAGAAGTGTCGAGACCACACGGTACCGGCTGAAGAAAAAGTTGGGACTTTCCCAAGATGAGACCATATATGGGTATTTGCAGCATATTTGATGTTGACGATTGGTAGGGGCACATTGTATGGAAAATCGGTATTTTTTGATGTAATGGATTTGATGGTCCATTAGCCCGTGGAATTTTTTTTTTGGCTACCTTTATGAGTGGCAAAGTATTCGCAATAGAGTTATGACTTGTCCTGGTCCAGGTTTCTTTTTACGAAAATTCCTTTCACTCTTCCCCCTGGCCATTCTACTTCACATAAACGCCCTAATGGGGCAGGGTACCTTGCATATTGATTATTTGCCAACCTGCAGTAGTAATGATCTGGTCATAAACCCTGACCTTCTGCAAGTGATAAGGAATGCCCCTTCGTCCTACAAAAAGCTTGATTCCTTGGGCATTGTATACTGTAAGGCCGTTGATAGTGGAAATTACAAACTACAGGCCAGTTCCTTGATTGGAATGGCCAATGTGTACGATCTTTATATGTCGCACCCCGAAGCCATACAAAGAATGTTTGCCTATTCCTCAAGGGCATTGGAGGTAAGTCGTACGGGAGGACTTCTAGACGAGCAATTCCGTTCCTTGGAACAATTGATCACAATGTTCACATCCTACACCTTCTACGGACCGGCCTTGGAGTATGGCGAACAATTTTTGGAACTTTCCCAAAAGGTCAACGATACCGTTAGAATGGGGGAAGCCTATATGTTGATGGGGCGTATTGCCAGGGAAGAAAGACGGTTTGCGGATAGTGAATCCCTGTTGTTCCTTTCATTGGACCTTCAGGGTACTTCCAAAAAATCCAGACGCAACGTGTCTTATGCACATCTTCACCTTGCCAATCTGTACCAGCGTATGGGACGGTATGGGGAGAGTATTGCACAGGCCCAAAAAGGGTTGCGGAGTGCCGCATTTGAACAATCAAGGGATGTTAACTATCTATTGACCATTTTAAAGATTCAAATAATCGATACCTATATTGCCCAAAACAGATATGATTTTGAGGAGCTCCTAGAAGAGATCAAGGTGTTGGTCAAGGATAACGCTTTCCTTATGGAACAGGGAAAATGAGATTATTTTGAGGGTCTTTTGAAGGAACGGGAAGGGGAAAGGGATGCATCCATTGACCTATATGTGAAGGCATTTAATGTCTTTGAGGATTTTGGGGATACGGATGATATGGCAATGATCTCAAACCTTATCATTGCCAAACTGAGGGAAAAGGGCAGTATAACGGGCGGTGTCTACAATCAGTTGATCGACCTTTTGGACAATTTGGACCGCTCGGCATCTGAGAACCGGGCGCGGTATCTTTTCTCGTCCTATTACTACATGTCCATAGCGGAAAAGGCCCGATCTGAGATGTTGGAGTTAAAGAACCAAACGACCAAGGAACAACTAAGGACGAAAATGGATAACAATCGTATTTTATCCGTAAGCATATTGGCCTTGGTGCTGATCTGTGCCTATTTGTTCCATCTATATCGGGAGAAAAACATCCGGGAACGCAAATTAAGAACGGCCAATGTGCAGCTCGAGGAGCAGAAAAAGGAAATAGACCATTTGTTGCAATTGAACAACCGCACACTGTATTCCAAACAACTCAAGATATCTACCATACAGGATAGCATAGCCAAGGTGGCCCATGAGATATCGGGTATGGTGGAATCAGATGGTACCATTAGTGCCAACCATTTACAGGGAGTAGAGAAAAAATTATTGGGAGTGGCTTCCAACGAGGGTACTTGGGAGGAGTTCAAGCACCAATTTGAGGAGATACACCCCCATTTTTTCAAAAGACTCAACGAACTGCATCCCAATCTGAGCATCAATGATGTAAAACACTGCTCGTACATTTTATCCAACCTAAAGAACAAGGAGGTTGCCCATCTAATCAATATATCGCCCCGAAGTGTGGAGACCACGCGATACAGGCTGAAAAAGAAATTGGGACTTTCCCAGGACGAGACCCTTTATCATTATTTACAGCACATATAATCTGGGCTTTCTTGTTAAAAATATACTTTTGTAATGGTAATTTTAGATAGCCATTGGCTTTTCAGATGCTGGCGGAAGACGTTTTGGCGTCATTTATAAGTTGCTAATTGCCGGTAAGTTATGGGCTATGATATGTTTTGACAAAGGTTTTCCTTCATGTGGATTGGCACTGCTCTTCCCTCTATCCATTGCGTGCCCATCCAATGTCCTTTTTGGACAGGACACGTGGTATAGGGATTATCTCCCCACATGCCACCGTTCGCCTTTGGACCA
>JBFOLQ010000123.1:0-7350 GCA_040830145.1 Flavobacteriaceae bacterium
AATATTTGTGACCTCGGACATAGAGGGCAATTTCAACGCCTTTTACAGTATGTTGACAGGCAATGGTATAATGGACAGGGACTATAACTGGACTTTCGGCACGGGACATTTGGTGGTAGCAGGGGATATGGTGGACAGGGGAAATAACGCCTGGCCTTGTCTATGGTTGTTATATAAACTGGAACAGGACGCGGAAAAGGCAGGGGGGCAGGTACATTACATCCTGGGGAATCACGATGTGATGAACATGCATGCCAACGTCAAATATGTAAAACGCAGGTATATTGAGTTGGCCAAGATTGTCTCCGGAAAGGAGGATGAAAAGGAGGCCTATCGGTACCTGCTTTCAAGCACCAATGAAATAGCCAAGTGGATTGCTTCGAAAAATACCGTGGAAAAAATTGGGGATGCCTTGTATGTGCATGGGGGCATAAGTACGGAAGTGGTTGATGCGGGCTTGTCCATTGAGGAGATAAATGCCATTGTTCGTAAAAACATCCGTCGCGACCTAACGAATGATCCAGGTGATGATGAGGTAGAAAATATGGTGTTCGGTCGCTTGGGCCCATTGTGGTATCGGGGCTTGGTGAAAGACTATAAAGAGCACTATGAAAAAACGACTTCCAACGAATTACACCAAATATTGGACTTTTTCGGGGTGAAGCGAATTGTTGTGGGTCATACCATTGTGGATGAGCAGGTTACCAGTGACTTTGAAGGGAGGGTCATACGGGTTGATATCAAGCATCCACATGAAAAGTTTACCGGAAAATCCCAAGGCCTGTTGATTGAGAGTGGTCAGGATTATAAGGTCAAGGATCATGGTGAAAAAGACAGGTTGTCAATGACTACTGTTCATTAATTAAAAAATGCTCGAAATGAGTAGAATAGTGTTCGTATTTGTTTTGACAGGTTTGTTGAATAGCGCATTGAGTGCCCAAGAAATCCCAGTGGCCTTCCATATTTTACGGGACGACAACGGAAATGGTGCACGGGCGAACACGGCACAAGTTGATAACGAAATCACCATTTTAAACGATGCGTATAATTACCTAAACATATCATTTGTCAAGTGTAGTGAAAACTATATTGACGACAGTACAATCTGGAACCAGTTTGAAGCTTCTGACGCCGACAAATTATTGTTGGACCCGTATTCCCACAAGAATGTGGTCAATGTGTTTATTACGGATTTAAGGAGCGGACTGAACGGAAAAGCCGTTTTCCCGTACAAGCAAAAAGATTGGGTGCTCATTGATTATACACGTCTGGCCACTTCGACGCTTATCCATGAATTTGGACATTATTTTGGATTGCATCATACTTATTCCGGAGTGGACGGTGATAATCCGGCCAGCCAGACCAGTCTCACTATCAGCGATGCGGAAGGCCCGGAAGGATGGAGGTATGGCGACTATTTGATAGACACGCCCCTAGACCCGGAAAAAAGAAGTGATTACGATAGTAATTGTGTCTATACAGGCAATCAGTTGGATGCCAATGGCGATGCTTTTCACCCTGATGGGAAAAACTATATGGGTAAGGGACACAGCACATGTAGAAGCAAGTTTAGCCCTGGACAGGGAAAAAGGATGCTTGAGTACATAAAAAGGTATCGCTATTACCTGAGCTGTGGAAGTACGGCCGATTATACCCTTTCTTGCGCAAATTCATCCAGTGTTTCCACATTTCCACATATCGATGATTTTGAAAGGGAAGATATTGACACATATTGGGTCCAATCCCGGTACGGTGATGATTTGAACTGGCGCAATGGCCCTAGTACAAGTTCAGAAAATACGGGCCCCAACGAAGCCCATAGTGGGCAAACGTTTTTATACCTAGAGGCCAGTTTAAAATATACTGCTGCCGATGAGGCCCTCCTTTTAAGCCCCTGTTATGATTTTACAGGTTCAGCCCATGCCAATATCACATTTTATTACCATATGTATGGTTCCGGGACTGGAACACTGAAATTGGAAGTGAGTACGGATGATGGGGCAACGTGGTCAGAGCTTTTTAGCGTGAGTGGGGAACAGCATGGTTCGGGCTCTGATGAATGGACCAAAAAGGCCATAACCCTTGACTGGTATGCGGGAGGCAACGCACAATTCAGGTTTAAGGCCATCAGCACGGGGAGTAGCAAAGGGGATATCTCCATTGATAAGGTGACGGTCCATAATGTTCCCTTGGACAGTGATGCGGACGGTATCCATGACGGGATTGATAATTGCCCTGAAACTTCCAATGCCGGCCAAGAAGATAATGATTTGGATGACTTGGGGGATGTGTGTGATGAAGATGATGATAATGATGGCGTTCCCGATACGGAAGATGCCTTTCCGTTTGATTCCAGTGAATCAGTCGACACAGATAATGATGGGGTTGGGAATAATGCGGATACCGATGACGATAATGACGGTGTTATGGACGTGGATGATGATTGCCCCATTCTAGCGGGCAATATCAATGGATGTCCTGACTCTGATACTGATGGTGTTACGGATAATAACGACCTTTACCCCAACACCCCCGAGGGTGCCTCGGTGGATTCCAATGGTGGTGTTATTGTAGACCCCATGGCGATTTCAATCCTTGGAAAGACACCTACCTGCCCTGAAAAAAACAATGGGCAAATACATGTTTTGGTCGCGGACTATGACTATTCGTTTGATGTACAGATATCAGGCCCCAACGGATATAACCATTCCGTCAATGGGGTACAATTATCAAATCAAATGATGGTTCCCAACCTCGCACCGGGGAAATACCATATTACCTTGGCATTCAGTGAACAATTAGGGGCCAACATTGAGGGATATGTGGTCACGATCCACAACCCAAAAATTTTAAGTAAATCCAGTAAAGTAAATCTACCTTTAAAGAAGGTACGTTATCTGGTGTCTGGAAGTACCGACTATTTTGTGTACCGAAACGGACGCTTCATGTTTGACATACGAAATGTATCCATGGGCAGGGAACAGGAAATAACCGTTCAGTTGGCCAAGGGTGCCAATCATGTGAAAATAATTGGAAAAAACGACTGTCAAGGACAAATTGAGGAATGGATAGAAGTGGATGGCACGGTTCGGTATAGCCCAAACCCCACACAAAACTGGGTTTCCATCTGGGGACTGCGTTCAGATTCCGTGGTTATAAGGGCCATGGATGTCAGTGGAAATAAGGTACTGCAAGAAGAATTTTTGGTAGCGTCCGGTACTGTGGGGTTTTCATTGGAACACTTTCCTGCGGGCGTATACATCGTTAATATCAAGGGAAGTAAGGAGCATACCAATATTAAAATCATTAAGCGATGAAACATGTATTTTTTTGGGGGATGGTATTTTTGTTTTCACTTCAATTTATAGCTTGTGGCAGCGATGATGGTGACCATGATCCACTGGCTGAAGATGAAGGGCCGACCGTCCCAACACTACTTGTCCCGTCAAACAACAAGCGCTGTACCGATACTACGCTGATGTTCCGTTGGAGTACCGCAACCGATCCCAATGGGGATTCGGTCAGTTATGAATTGCAATTGGCCGATAACAGTTCTTTTACAGCTCCCGAAAAATATAGTAGCACTACAAATTCCGAATCCTTGACCGTAGAAAAGGGAAAGGTGTATCACTGGCGGGTAAGGGGCAATGATGGAAAAGGGGAATACAGTGACTATTTCAACACATTTCAATTTGTTACCGAAGGGGGGGCCGGTGGAAACCATACTCCATTTGCACCGAGCCTTGTCAAGCCTGTGGTCGACACCATGGTACAAGGGGGATCGGTATTGTTGGGATGGTCGGCCAGTGATGTGGACCCGGAAGATGAGCTGGTATTTGATATTTATTTTGATACGGTAAACCCCCCAAATGAAAAGGTGGCATCAGACCAACTTGAAAAACACTTGGAACGGACCGTTTCACCTGCATCAGTGTATTTTTGGAAGGTGGTTGCCAAAGATAACCACGGTGCTGAGGCAACATCTGCAATCTGGAAATTCAAAACGGAATGAGCGGGGGCAATCGTATGGTAATGGGAAGGATTGACTTCCTGTCCCCCATGGTCCTGATAAAAGGGGCGAGGAGAAATCCATCGCCAATTTTTATGGTACTTGGACTACTTCTCTCAAATTGCTCCAGTACGGAGCAAAGTTCACGAGAGGAAACTCCCAATCCAGTTCATACGATTGGTTCCATTGAACCGGATAGTGGTTTTGAGGGCAGCGATGTAACCATTACTGGGGCCCATTTTGGAGCGGACACGGGCAATATTGGGGTGAGGTTCAACGGTACACCCGCTACTGAAATATCATTTGCGTCCGAGAAACAAATTTCCACCAAAGTACCCAAGGGAGCGACCACGGGACCTGTTAGGGTCACGGTACGCTCGGTAGCTGTGGAAAGTTCCTTTGATTTTAAGGTCTTGGAAACACCAAAGGCCCCGACCCTCTCTGAAATAAGCCCAACAGAAGGGTTGGTAGGAACGATACTTACCATTACAGGGGATAATTTTGGCCGGGAAGCCTCAAGGATTTTGATAAAATTCAATGGTATTGAAGCCAGGGAAATTACTCAAATAACTCCCACTGAAATTAAAGTAGTGGTACCCAATGGTGCGTCCTCTGGCCCCATTTCAGTTTTAAAAATGGGAACGGAAGCTATTATGGGAGCTAATTTTAGGGTAATGACCCCAGAGAATTTTAAGATTGCATTCTTGGGAGATTCCCATATTGGTGAAGCGGCTGATGCTGTATTGCAATTGATAAAGCAAGAGGGGACACATGCCGTAGTGCACCCGGGGGATCTTAACTATGCTGAGGTGCCCAAGGATTTTGAGGATAATATTGATGGGATTTTGGGGCCAGACTTCCCTTATTTCTATGGTGTGGGCAACCATGATGATACGGTTTGGAATGGAGCCCAGGGATATCAATCGTATCTTGAAGCGCGGTTTCGAAGGTTGGGGCTTCCTTGGAAAGGCCAACTTGGGGTATTATCTTCCTTTTCCTTTCAGGGGATTTTCTTTGTGACCTCTGCCCCGGATGAATTTGGAATAGGAACCAAGCAGGCGGGTGAGCATATTGCGAATGAACTCAAGGGGAGCAATGCCATTTGGAATATTTCCCTTTGGCACAAGAACCAACACCTTATGCAGATTGGGGGCAAAAGGGATGAGGCCGGATGGGATGTCTATGAGGCATCTAGAAGGGGAGGGGCCATTGTGGCCACGGCCCATGAACATTCCTACTGCCGTACGTTTGAAATGGCCGACTTTCAAACGCAGATTATTTCCAGTACCGAGACTACCGTACAACTACAAAGGGACAATCCCTCCACTGAACAAATGGATGAGGGAAGGTCATTCGCCTTTGTTTCTGGACTTGGGGGGAAAAGTATCCGGGATGCAGAAGATGGTTTGGAGAATAACCCTTGGTGGGCAGACGTGTACCATTCTGGAAACGGGGCCCAATATGGGGCACTGTTCGGGGAATTCAATTATAATGGGGATGTCACGCTGGCACGTTTTTATTTCAAGGATATTGATGGTGTGGTTCGAGATGTATTTTTTGTGAGGTCCCATAATTGATGGACCATGGTTTTTAAATACCATATGCAAGGGATTCCCAATGGATTGTGGGGCATCCTGTTTCTTTTTTAAGGGAGGCACTTTTTTTACTTTTTTTAAGTTAATCTAACATAACTCTCTGGCTGTATGGCTAATTTTGCAGCCAATTTTTAAATTAGATGCTATGGGCAAGAAACCCACCGTTACCTTTGATGTACTTATTGAAATTCCCAAGGGAAGTAGAAACAAATATGAGTATGACTTCACCTTACACAAAATACGCTTTGACCGAACGCTTTTCTCATCCATGATGTATCCGGGGGATTATGGTTTTGTCCCTGAGACCCTGGCCTTGGATCATGACCCCTTGGACGTACTGGTTCTGGGTACGGAACCCACGTATCCCATGGTGGTAATGGAAGTAAAACCCATTGGGGTGTTCCATATGACTGATGAAAAGGGGCCGGACGAAAAGATTATCTGTGTCCCTGTGAACGATCCCGTATGGAATAAAAAGGAGGATATCAATGATATCAATCCTCATCGGATCAGGGAAATAGAACATTTTTTCAAGGTCTATAAGGATTTGGAGGAAAAGAAAGTGGATACTGGTGGTTGGGGTGATGCCGCGGAAGCCGTAAAAATATACCACCAATGTGTGAAGCGATATGAGGAGGGGCCGCACAAAAAGAAACGCACCTATATAATTTAAGGGGCTTCCTTACATGGGGAGCCGTTCTTTTGTTCTATTTTACTACTTTTGCAGCCATCTTAAGACTAATTTAACAAATTAAAAAATGGATTTCATTGTAAACTACTTGTGGGCGTTTGGTCTTTTGGCCCTTGTTTTTGTCTTTGTCAAGAATGCCTGGGTGGCCAAACAACCCGTGGGAGAAGCCAATATGGCGGGAATCGCCAAAAACATTGCCGATGGTGCCATGTCATTCCTCAAGGCCGAGTATAAGATTCTTTCGGTTTTTGTGATTGCCGTTGCAGCACTTTTGGCCTTTAAGGGAACCAATGAGGAAGGCTCCAACTGGATGGTGGCCATTTCCTTTGTGGTAGGGGCCATATGTTCAGCCTTGGCCGGATTCATCGGTATGAAAGTTGCCACCAAGGCGAATGTACGGACGACCAATGCGGCCCGTCAATCCTTGGGTAAGGCCCTTGAAGTGGCTTTTGCCGGAGGTTCCGTTATGGGCCTTGGGGTTGTAGGTCTGGGTGTTTTGGGCCTTAGTGGACTCTTTATGTTCTACAGTAGCCAAGGATGGGGATTGACAGAGGTGTTGAACGTACTTTCAGGCTTTTCCTTGGGAGCTTCCTCCATTGCCCTTTTTGCCCGTGTGGGTGGGGGTATTTATACCAAAGCGGCCGATGTGGGTGCCGACTTGGTAGGAAAAGTGGAAGCGGGTATTCCTGAAGACCACCCTTTGAACCCTGCCACCATTGCTGATAACGTTGGTGATAACGTAGGGGATGTGGCCGGTATGGGTGCCGACCTTTTTGAATCTTATGTGGGATCCATAATAGGAACCATGGTATTGGGAGCCACTTTTGCCGTATTGCCAGAATTTGGCGGAAGCTATAACGGTCTTGGAGCCGTGTACCTTCCATTGGCCTTGGCAGCCGTGGGGATTGTAATGTCAATCATTGGTACGTTCTTTGTTCGTGTCAAGGAAGGCGGAAACCCCCAGACAGCACTAAATATTGGGGAGTTTGGATCGGCAGCACTGATGCTCGTTGCTTCGTGGTTCTTAATTAACAATATGCTTCCCGAAACTTGGA
>JBFOLQ010000124.1:0-10255 GCA_040830145.1 Flavobacteriaceae bacterium
ATTTGGGATTTTCAAGATGGGTCAACACTTACGATTACGGAGGGACAAAACAATAAATTTGGTTTTATTGATGGTCGGGGCAATTGGGTTATCGAACCTATTTTTAAGGAAGTGTTGCCGTTCAGTGAAGGATTGGCTCCGGCCTATTTAAAAAGAAAATGGGGCTTTATAAATGAAAATGGGGAATTTGTTATTGAGGAGCGGTTTAATGGTGCTGGAACATTCTCTAAAAATGGATTGGCACCCATAAGAACGGGATATTGGGGTTTTACAAATAAAGAGGGTGAAATTGTTATTGACCCAAGATATTTTATAACGACCCACGAACCTGTGAAAGCATTGCCGTACATAAAAATAGCAATGGAAACAAATGGGTTTGTTAATGGATGGGCCTTGGT
This sequence comes from Flavobacteriaceae bacterium, assembly GCA_040830145.1. Taxonomy (GTDB): domain Bacteria; phylum Bacteroidota; class Bacteroidia; order Flavobacteriales; family Flavobacteriaceae; genus JBFOLQ01. Next base: position 399 of record JBFOLQ010000124.1, read on the forward strand.
TTTTAAAGTGGATAATGGCTTTGTTTTTATTAATGATAAAGGAGAGGTTTTAGGGGACAAGAGGTTTGAATATGCAGCTCCTTTCACCGAAGTTGATTGATTCTTCAAAAGAATATAAACACATATGAACCCACAAAAAGTAGCATTGGTTACTGGAGGCTCCCGAGGTATTGGTAGGGCTATTTGCCTACAACTGGCCAAGGATAGCGAGTACCATATCCTTATCAATTACAATCGAAACAAGACGGCCGCTGAGGAAACCTTAGGGTTGGTGGATCAAATTGGGGGCAGTGGAGAAATTATCCAGTTTAACGTGGCCGATGGGGATGCTGTCAAAAAAGCCTTGGAAACCTGGGAAGCGTCCCATAAGGAGGCGGTCATAGAAGTTATTGTCAACAATGCGGGCATTACCAAGGATGGGCTTTTTATGTGGATGAAGCCCGAAGATTGGAACAATGTGATCAATACCAGCCTTGGTGGTTTTTACAATGTCACCAACCATCTCATCCAAAAGATGTTGGTGAACAAATATGGGCGCATCATCAATATGGTATCGGTCTCAGGTCAAAAAGGGACTCCAGGCCAGACCAATTACTCAGCGGCAAAAGGAGCTATTATTGCGGCAACAAAGGCGTTGGCACAAGAAGTGGCCAAACGAAACGTTACTGTCAATGCGGTGGCCCCAGGGTTTATCAAGAGTGATATGACCGCTGACTTGGATGAGAAGGAACTCAAAAGAATGATTCCTGCCCATCGTTTTGGGGAGGCAGAGGAGGTGGCCCACCTAGTCTCCTTTCTCGCCTCGCGAAAGGCAGGTTATATAACAGGTGAAATCGTAAATATAAACGGAGGAATCTATTCTTAAAGCAATAAAATGAACCGAGTGGTCATTACGGGCATGGGTATTTATTCCTGCATTGGCAAAAAAGTCGATGAGGTGAGAGCCTCGTTGTACGGGGGTATTTCTGGCATCATCAATGATGAAGGGCGGATTCCCTTTGGGTTCAGATCCCCGCTCACGGGCATGGTGGAAGACCCCAATCTTAAAGGGTTGCTGTCGCGTCGACAACGCACCAGTCTTGGCCAGGAAGGGGCCTTTGCCTATCAATCGGCCATGGAGGCCATTGCAATGGCCGGTTTGGACCAGGAATATTTTGACAAGAATGAAGTAGGAATCATTTATGGGAATGATAGTACGGCCCGTTCCACAATTGAATCGGTTGATACGGTCCGGGAAAAAAAGGATACCACTTTGGTGGGGTCCGGTGCTATTTTTAAGGGGATGAATTCCACCATAACGATGAATTTGAGCACTATTTTTAAGCTTCGGGGCATTAATTATACCTTGAGCGCGGCCTGTGCCAGCGGATCGCACTCCATTGGGATGGCCTACTTAATGGTGAAAACGGGATTGCAAGAGATGGTCATTTGTGGTGGCGCGCAGGAAATAAACCCCTATGCCATGGCCAGTTTTGATGGATTGGGGGTATTTGCCATGCGGGAAGATGACCCCACAAAGGCGTCACGCCCTTTTGATAGAGACCGTAATGGACTTGTGCCCAGTGGTGGCGGAGCTTCCTTGATTGTCGAGAGTTATGAGTCAGCCATGGCACGTGGTGCCAAAATCCTAGGGGAAATTGTAGGATATGGCTTCTCGTCCAATGGAGGGCATATCTCCACTCCCAATGTGAATGGTCCGGCCATGGCCATGCAACGTGCTTTGAAGGACGCTAAGATAGATGCATCAACAATTGATTATGTCAATGCCCATGCTACTTCAACCCCTGTAGGCGATGGCAATGAGGCCATGGCCATTGATACGGTGTTTGGTAGTAATAAACCCTATGTGAGCTCTACAAAATCTATGACGGGACACGAGTGTTGGATGGCCGGTGCCAGTGAGGTTATCTATTCCCTGATTATGATGCACCATGATTTTGTGGCACCCAATATTAATTTGGAAAACCCTGACGGGGCAGCGGTTAAATTAAATATGGTGTCGAAAACCGTTGATAAAAAAATTGACGTATTTTTGTCCAATTCATTTGGATTTGGAGGAACCAATTCGGCGCTGATAGTTAAAAGATTGTCGTAAATGACCAGAGAAGTAATAGTTGAAAAGATCAATGACTTTCTTGTTGACGAATTTGAAGTTGAACAGGATAGCATATCGCCCGGGGCCAATCTCAAAGAAACCTTGGAGCTTGATAGCCTTGACTTTGTTGACCTTGTTGTTGCAGTTGAATCCAATTTTGGTGTAAAATTGGTGGGAGAGGATTTTGTGAACGTTGATACCCTTCAGAACTTCTACGACCTTATTGAGCAAAAATTGGCCTGAGAACCGTAAATTTCGGGCATGGCAACCGAATGGCAGGGGAAATCAAAGGGTACCGTTCTAGGATATAGGATTTTTATATTCCTTTTGAAAAAGTTGGGCATTGGGGCTGCCTATTCCCTCTTGGGCTTCGTTGCCCTTTACTACTGTTTTTTTTCGCCGACCAGTACAAGGGAAGTTTATAAGTATTTTCGTGAAAGAAGGGGCCGTTCCGTTGGAAAGGCCATGGTAAATGTATATAGGAACTACTACGTTTTTGGCCAGACCCTCATCGATCGTGTGGCCATATCCTCTGGCCTGCGGCATCGGTTTACCTATGACTTTGATGGGATTGGGCAAATAAAGGCATTATTAAAAAAGGGCCAGGGAGGAATATTGATCAGTGCCCATGTGGGAAACTTTGAGATAGCCGACCATTTTTTTGATGACATTGACCAGGATTCCCAAATATACTTGGTGACCACTGATGCTGAACACGCCAAGATTAAGCAGTATTTGGAGAGTGTTACCGTTCAAGCGAGCATACAATTTATTTTGGTGCAAGATGACTTGGGGCATATTTTTGAAATAAAGGATGCCCTGGATAAGGGAAAATTGGTCTGCTTTACGGGCGATCGTTTTTTTTCTGGCCAAAAAACTATGGAAACAGAGTTTTTGGGGGAAACGGCCAACTTCCCTGCAGGGCCTTTCCTGTTGAGTGCCCGGTTAGGGGTTCCCGTCCTTTTCGTCTATGTAATGAAAGAACCCAACAGGCATTATCATCTATTTGCCCGGGAAGCCCAATTTGCCCACCGTAAGCCCCAACAGCTTTTGGAAAGTTATGTGAAAAGTGTAACTTGGATTTTAGACCAGTATCCCCTCCAGTGGTTTAATTATTACGATTTTTGGAAAGAAAGAAAATAAAAAAGAGACAGGAACCAAGAGTCAAGAACCAAGACAGCTCTATACATAGCATGGGGAACTTCCTTCCGGACTTTTGACATTCTACTTTCGACATTTGACATAAGACAAAACAACGAACAACCAACATCTAATTTTACCCGAGTGAAACGCGTACTCGTACTCTATTATTCCCAAACAGGGCAGTTATTGCAAATTCTCAAAAACGTTGTTTCCCGTTTTCCTAATGGACGGATAAATGTTGATTTTTTGGAGATAAAACCAAAAAAAGCTTTTGGGTTTCCTTGGAAGCAGCAGGACTTTTACAATGCCTTTCCTGAATCCTTTTTACAGGTTCCAACGGAACTACATCCACCTGGGGAGGACATCCTTTCAAAGAAGTACGATTTGGTCATTTTGGGCTATCAGGTGTGGTTTTTAACGCCGTCCATTCCCATTAATTCATTTTTGAAATCACCGCATGCCCAACCCATTTTAAAAGATGTTCCCGTGGTGACTGTTGTTGCGTGTCGCAATATGTGGGTTATGGCCCAAGAGAAATTAAAACACACATTGGCTGAGGTTGGGGCAAGGCATGTAGGCCATATAGCTTTGACGGACCGCCATATCAACCATGTTAGTGTCATCACCATTTCACACTGGATGTTTTCGGGAAAAAAGGATCGATATCTGGGTGTTTTTCCCAAGCCTGGGGTATCAGACAAGGATATTTCTGAGGCAGCCCGTTTTGGGACCCCGATTCAAGAGGCCTTGGAAAAGGGGAGTTTTGAATCCCTTCAAATGAAATTGCTTGAAAAGGGAGCTGTAAGAGTAAGCCCTTTTTTGGTTACAACAGACAAACGGGGCAATATTATTTTCTCTAAATGGGCGAACCATATCATACAGATGGGGGGTGCTGAAAACCCCAAGAGACTTAAATGGATCGGAATTTTCAAATATTATTTGTTATTTGCCATTTGGGTCATAGCCCCTATCGTATTTATTGTATTTTTGCTGACTTATTTGCCCATGTACCATAAACATAAAAGGGATAAGGCCTACTATTCCTCAGTAGCCTTAAAGCGGAGTTGATGAAAGACGTTTACATAAACAGGATATCAAAATTTTTGCCCAATTCACCCGTAACAAATGATGAAATGGAAGAACGGTTGGGCATCATCAACGGGAAGGCTTCCAAGGCGCGGCGAATCGTATTGCGCAATAACCAGATCAAGACCCGTTATTATGCCCTTGATGATAAGGGGAAGGTGACGCATAACAATGCCCAATTGACGGCCGAAGCGGTAGAGGGGTTATGCGATGCCAATTTTACAAAGGACGATATTCAATTACTGTCCTGTGGTACATCCAGTCCGGATCAGATATTGCCATCGCATACGGCCATGGTTCATGGTTTTTTGGGGAATGGAAACATAGAGATCAATTCGGCCTCCGGAGCTTGTTGCTCGGGGATGAACGCATTAAAATTTGGATACCTTTCCGTTAAGTCTGGCGGGGTTTCCAATGCCGTTTGTGCGGGATCTGAGCGTACTTCTACCTGGATGAAGTCTGATGTCTTTGAAGGAGAAGTGGAATCCCTTAAGGAATTGGAGGAAACCCCTATTTTGGCCTTTAACAAGGAGTTTTTACGGTGGATGCTCAGTGACGGGGCCGGCGCAGTGCTTTTGGAAGATAGACCAAGGGGGAACACCCCGTTGCGGATTGAGTGGATGGAGGGGTATTCCTATGCCCATGAATTGGAAGCCTGTATGTATGCCGGGGGCGATAAGGAAGAAGATGGCCATCTGAGGCCTTGGAGTGAGTTTCCGTCTTCCCAGTGGGCGAAGAAATCCCTCTTTGCCATGAAACAGGATACCCGTCTTTTGGGAAAGAATATCCTTAAAAAAGGGGTGGAGAGCCTTAGGCATGCCTATCAAAAACACGGTATCGGGCCAGGCGAAGTGGATTATTACCTGCCCCATATTTCCTCTCATTATTTTAAGGAAGGGCTCTATGCAGAAATGAAGGACCAGGGGATAGAAATGCCATGGGAAAAATGGTTCCTAAACCTCGAAAGGGTAGGTAATATTGGAGCCGCTTCCATCTATGTGATGCTAGAGGAGTTACAAGCATCGGGCAAACTCAAAAAAGGGGATAAAATACTGCTTCATGTACCCGAAAGTGCGCGATTTTCATATACCTATGCCTATTTAACCGTTTCTTGAATGGGCCTTTTGTCGCCACCCATACTGGATTCGGATTTTGTGTCCCAATTGATTCCCCAAAAATGGCCCATGGTTTTGGTGGACAGACTTCTCTCTTTTTCCAATGAGCAAATCGTTTCCGGATTTCAAATCCCCGAAGAAAATCTGTTTGTCCGTAATGGACTCTTTGAGGCTCCCGGAATTATTGAGCATATGGCGCAGACCGTCGCCCTATACACAGGGTATAAGTATTATCTGTTGGACAAAACGCCACCTACTGGATACATAGGGGCCATCAAAAAGGCAGAAATCAGTCAAGTGCCCAAAGCAGGGGAAGAATTGGTGACAACAGTAAATGTACTGCACGACATCATGGGGGTAACCTTGGTGACTGCCAAGGTGGAATGCAATGGAAACTTGGTGGGCCGAAGTGAAATGAAGACCGTGTTGGCAAAATAGATTTGATCCATGGTACGGAACAATGTCGATATCCAAAAATTCCTGCCCCATCGGTATCCCATGCTTATGGTGGATACCGTACTACATATAGATTCCAAAAGTGTTACCTGTGAGTTTAAAGTGGGGCCCGATTGTCTTTTCTTGAAAAATGGTCATTTGACGGAAACAGGTTTGATTGAAAATGCGGCCCAAGCTTGTTCTGCCGTGGTGGGCCAAAATTATTTTGAAGCCGATGATTTGGAAGGAAAGGGGAACAAGGTCATTGGGTATATTAGTGCGATTAAAAAAGTAGTTATCAAAAAACTCCCCAAGTTGAATGATACCTTGGTCACCAAGGCCCAACTTATCTCCTTGTTCAATACAGGAAACGTAAGTATGTGCACTATGGAGGGCACTACTTTTTCAAATGGTGATTTAATTGTAGATTGTACCATTAATTTCCTGATTCACGAAGTCCTGTGAAACCAACAGAAATCACAGCGCATATTGATTTGTGGCAAATGGGATTTTTAACCAAGCCCTTGGTCATGGTAAGAACAAGGAAGATAGATGGGAAACTGCTTATGTCTTTTTTCAGGCTTCTGAAGGTAATAGTGGGCTTGAGTTTAAAATGACATTGTTCAAATACCCCCATGACATCGAGGTAGGTCTAATATCGTATGTCGTTTTGAGGTAGATTTTATAACATACAGTAAATTGGTCTTTGGACCTAAATGTATTCGAATGAATAAAAAAGACGTACCCCAGGACAAGAGCAACCTGGCATCGGCGAATATAAAAGAACTTTATTACGCCGTGGATGAGAATGGCGAGTACGTTACTGCCAATAGTACGGGTTGGGAACCCAAGACCGTAGCCCTTGACAATGCCATTAAGGATATTGAGGAGCGGGTTGAGGCGGCAAAGAAACGCGTACTCAATAATGAGACCAGCCCCATTGAATACTATATGGAGCTACATAAGATGGATTTGGGAATCCTGGCCAGTTATGTAGGACTGTGGAAATGGCGGGTAAAACGTCATTTCAGACATTCGGTCTTTAAGGGGTTGAATGATACAATGCTCCAGAAGTATGCTGTCGTATTTGAAATTTCGGTGGCGCAACTAAAGCAGGTCGATATTTGACTTTAGGGAACATGGAGCAAGAAAACAGAAAGGAATACAAAAACCGAGGGAAAGTACAGAATGCCAAATATTGTTCAAAGTACAACACTGGAAACTGGACAGTAAACAATGAACACCCAGCCACCGGCCACAACAATAAACCTGCCTACCAGTCTAACATCTAAAATCCAATATCTCATATCTAGTACAACAATGAAAATTGATTTTGACCATAGGCAATCGGCCCACTGTGAAAATGGAGTGGTATCCAGCCTAATGCGCCACAATGGCTTTGATGTTAGTGAACCCATGGTCTTTGGTATTGGGTCCGGTCTTTTGTTCAGTTACCTGCCCTTTTTGAAGGTGAACCATGCCCCTGTCTTTACATATAGGGCCATGCCGGGCCTCATATTTAATCGCTTTGCCAAACGAGTGGGGGTTACCATGAAACGTGAAAAATTTAGGGATTCCAATAAGGCCATGCGGCGTTTGGATGAGAACTTGGAACGCAATAATCCCGTAGGTCTTCAGGTAGGGGTGTATCACCTTCCTTATTTTCCGGATGAGTATCGGTTTCACTTCAATGCCCATAATATGGTGGTGTACGGGAAGGAAGGGAACACCTATCTCATCAGTGATCCAGTCATGAACGAGGTGACAACGATTACGGATACCGAACTCAAAAAAGTACGCTTTGCCAAAGGAGCCTTTGCCCCTAAGGGACATATGTACTATCCCATTACCTTTCCTGAAAGTTTGGAATTGCCAACATCAATTGTCAAGGGGATTCGGCAGACCTGTAGGGATATGTTGGCTCCTGTGCCCATTGTTGGGGTCAAGGCCATACGTTGGACAGCCACAAATATCAGGAAGTGGCCCCAGAAATTAGGCCCCAAAAAAGCAAACCATTATCTGGGGCAAATAGTGCGTATGCAGGAGGAGATTGGAACAGGTGGTGGAGGATTCCGCTATATCTATGGGGCATTTTTACAGGAGGCCGGAAAGGTTTTGGGAAATGACCACTTATTGGAATTTTCGAAGGACATAACGGATATTGGGGACCAATGGCGTGATTTTGCATTGGAGGCTTCCCGTATCTATAAGAATAGAAATCCCAAGCCCGATGTATATAACCAAGTGGCAGACCAACTATCGGAAATTGCAGGGAAGGAGGAAGCCTTTTTTAAAGGGTTAAAAAAGGTCATTTAAAATTCACCTTTGTACTTTTGCCCGTGATGATTAGTATTGAGCGGTTGAGCAAAAAATACAAGGGGGCCGATTTTTTTTCGGTAAACGATTTTACCCTAACCATTGGTGAAGGGGAAATCTTTGGACTATTGGGACCCAATGGAGCTGGGAAGACCACTTTGATCTCCATGCTGAGCTCTTTATTACGGCCCACATCGGGGTCCTTTACCATTGACGGGCTCAATTACCACGATCATAAGGCCCAATTGCGTGCGGCTATTGGCATTGTCCCCCAGGAATATGCCCTATACCCCTCGTTGACTGCTTATGAGAACTTGTCGTATTTTGGAAGCATGTACGGGCTTACGGGCAACGTCTTGCGCGACCGAATCAAGAATCAGTTGGAGATTTTGGGCCTGTCGGGCTTTGCACACAAAAAAATAAACTCATTCTCGGGAGGGATGAAACGGCGTGCTAACCTGATTGCCGGGATTTTGCATGGACCGAAGGTACTTTTTTTGGACGAGCCCACAGTTGGGGTCGATGTGCAATCAAAAAATGTCATTATTGAGCATTTAAAACGCCTCAATCAAAAAGGGACAACCATTGTGTACACCTCACATCACTTAAACGAGGCAGAAACCTTTTGTACCCATGTAGCCATTATGGATCACGGAAAATTGGTTTGTACCGGCCAGCCCCTCACGCTGATAAAAGAACATCGCCAAACCCATTTAGAGGAAGTATTTCTAGAGCTTACGGGAAAAGCACTAAGGGATTATGCATAAGTTCTGGGCCTCCATAAAAAAGGAAACACTGCTCTTACTACGGGACCCTGGTGGTCTGGCGATTCTATTTATCATGCCCTTGGTATTGCTCATAGTCATTACCATGGTTCAGGACAATACATTTAAGACCATTTCTGATACAAAGATTCCCATTCTGTTGGTGGACAATGACAAAGGGTTTGTCTCAGAAGGAATTATAGATAGTTTGGGAGCCTCGGGCAACTTTAAGGTCGTCTTGATGGAAAATGGGGAAGAGGCCCGTAATTTGGTAGGTGTAGGGGAGTACCAATTGGCCATTGAACTTCCGCCCAACCTTTCCTCTGGACTTGAAAAAAAAGTGGGCAAAAATGTGCAGGGCATCCTGGAAAGCTTTGGGTTGGAAGAAGGTTCCAATGACACCGCCCCAACCATTGTCCATGAAGTGGTTTTGTATTTTGATCCCGCTTCCCAGCCCAGTTTTAGGAATTCTGTGAGGAACGGGATTGATAAAATGATATATCAAATTGAATCCCAATCTATTTACCAAGCTTTTCAAGAGCAGCTTTCCTCCGTGGCGGATGCAGCCCCCGCATTTGATACCACGGGGTTTATCACTTTTAGGGAAATGGCCCCGGGGCGTGAAGGGGAGGCCCCCATTCCCAATTCATCCCAACACAATGTTCCGGCTTGGACCCTCTTTGCCATCTTTTTCATCATTGTTCCCCTATCAATCAACTTGGTCAAGGAGAAAAACCAGGGGACTTCGGTGCGCTTGCGAACCCAGCCTGTAAGGTACCGTACTATTTTAGCGGGCAAAACAGCCGTATATGTAGTGGTATGCCTTTTACAGTTCGCCCTCATGTTGGCTTTGGGGGTGTATTTGTTCCCGAGCTTGGGCCTTCCAGGACTTGAGGTCAAAGG
>JBFOLQ010000125.1:0-2026 GCA_040830145.1 Flavobacteriaceae bacterium
GGGTTGATATTTGTTTTTCTTCCCGGTGCTTGAAATAGAATTGATACTGGGCAAAACTACTTGCCTTAACACCAAGGGTATCCCCTTTTTCAAATACCAATATATTCTTAAAGGTGGATTCCTTGCCAAAATTTAGCCTACCATCCTTACGAACATTGATGAATAGAGGAGGGAGCGTATGAGGGCGGATTTCCATAACGTTGTCACGAACGGCAATCTCCTTAAGGGAGGAGTTTGTACGCTGAATCTTTAGATGGTTCAACTTTGATGTTGAGAAATAACCATGGGTGATGGTGACGTACAGGCCAGTGCTTAGCACAAAAAGAACAAGGTATTTTCCAAGGAGGCCCTTATTCTTTTTTCTTAGGAACAAGAAAAGGAAAACAATGCAGAGGTACAGGGTGAGGTTAGCGGCCCTGGATTGTGAACCTACCAAATTGGCATATAGAAGGACATGGGCAAGGCCCAACAAAAGTTGCTTTTTACGTTGGGATGTTTGTAGAAAGAGGACCAGATTCACAATGAGCGCCATGGCCAGGTAAATACCGTAATAATTGGGATTGAAGGACAGGGAATAAATATAGGAATCCAGGCCTTTACCTATTTTTAGGGTATGTCCCGAATGGTAGATGACATCTTGGATTAAGATACGGGCATCATATCCAAAGAACTGAAACAGCCCCAAGAAGGCCATTACCGTTGCTGAAATGACCAGTCCATAAGCAATCCATTTGAAATACTTCTCCGAATTCATTTGCATGGCGCTAAAGGCCAGTACTATGTAGGAGAGCCAAACAAATACCCCTTGAAACGAAGTGGCACCCCCGAGGAGGGTAAAAGCTCTATATGCTGATAGTAGGGAGGAAAAAAGGATGAAAAAAGCGAACAGGTACAGCAGAACAGATATTTTGTGTTTGGATATGCCATGATTTAATCGGCCTATGGCGAGAAGAAGGAAGGATATGGTAATGAGTAATAGTGCCTTGTAGTAATGATAAAAATCATAATCCCCCGATTTTTCAGGAAACGCCTTATAATCCAGGGAATCTACGCCCCTTTCAAGTAGGTGAAGGCGAATGACAAAGGGGAGTATACAAACAACCACCAACAGTAATACGGCCATAAGGTTCAAGCGATTGCCCAGAAAGGATCTTACTTTGTTGGAATAGTGTGAAACCATATGGATGTTTTAGGAATGTTGGGAAAATACACGAATGGACGTCTTTACTATTTTGGGCAATGTCCATGCAAGATATGGTATTGAAGCGGGATACACTTTTTGGCCAATTAAAAAAGTTTTTTGGGGTCTGTGGCCAAGTAGATTTAATTATATATACACTATGCTGATATTCACGTACTTAAGATATTGATGGTAGTGAGTCACGGGGTCGAGAACCACCCGCATTTGGAAAACAGGTTTGACTGCCCGCCTGTTCCGGTCAAGGCGGGCGACCAACCTCACAATTTTTGGATATTCTGCATGATGCTACCCGCTGATTTACAGGGTAAAACACCTGATTAAATCAAGTATTGTTACCTCTATTTCCCTTGGGTGCCCGTTTGGCCTCTTTCAAGGCTTTTTGCAATATCCATTCAATTTGCCCATTGGTACTGCGAAATTCATCAGTGGCCCATTTTTCAATGGCCTTGAGCATGTCTTCATTGATACGTAGGGCAAAGGCCTTTTTTTTGCTCATTGATGTAATTTTATAAAGGCCGATAGTTTGGCTACCAATTCTGATGATAGTGGGTAATCTGGGTCGTAATAGGACTCACGGTTGTTTTGGGCATTGTCAACCGTCTTAAGGACATGGTTCATTTTGGGAACAATGGCCAATTCACAATTTTTACAGGCTTGGTGCAATGATTTAGCTTCCCCCACCTTCACTTGAAGGTCTTGGTCCCCATTGATAATAAGGGTGGGAATAGTGACTTTTTGTATTTCAATCAAAGGGGAATAATGCATCCAATCCTTAATGAACCGTTGGTTTTGTGGAGCGAAAATGGACATAAGCAATGGATCTAC
>JBFOLQ010000126.1:0-6700 GCA_040830145.1 Flavobacteriaceae bacterium
ACAGATGGTCTTCCTGTTTTGGCATAAACTACAATAGTTCTGATAATGACTATCGCTTTCCACAAACCGATCAACGGAACACCAATGGTGAATTTGAACATATGAATATCAACTTCAATGCGGGATATCTCTTGAATGACACCCAAGTGCTCCGCATGTACCATCAAAGTTTCATTGGGGACCGGAACCTCTCGGGAACCTTATTGGCGCCTGGACGAAGCAGATATGTGGACAATCACCACCGAACCCAGTTAGAGTGGGGCCGTTTTGGAAAAAGTACCATCAACAAGATTAAAGTGGCCCGTCTACATGAAGCCTATACGTACTATGAAAACAAGGATTCCAATACCTCTACGAAAGGTCGGGTCACTACCTTATTGGCGCGGTACGCATTGGATATTGAATTGTCAGACGCCCTTCGCCTCAATTCCTTCTTGGAATACAACAATTTTAGGGGAAATGGAAACAACTTTGGCACGCCCCAACGGAGTGACCTTGCACTGACCGCTGTATTAAAGCATACCGTATCACGGCCATTTAGGTATAACCTGAGTCTACGGCAGGACATATCCACTGATTTTTCAAGCCCTTTGGTATTTGCATGGAACGGCAGTTATGACTTTGGCCCATTGTACAAGCTTCAATTGAATGCCTCGCGCAATTTTCGCACGCCAACGTTCAACGATTTGTACTGGCAACCTGGGGGCAATCCAGAGCTGCAATCGGAGCAGTCTTATCAGATGGATTTGGGCCATCGGTTCGCATTTGGCCCCATTTCCTTGGACCTGAATACCTATTACATTTCCACACGGGATATGATTCGCTGGTTGCCCAATACTGAGGGGCTTTGGTCCCCTTCCAACGTGGACAATGTGCGAATCTATGGTGCCGAATTGGCGTTAAGGACAAAAAAAATCATTCTTAAAAAACAGGAAATTGAGCTCAATGCCAACTATGGCTATACGGTTTCGGAAGATACCGCCACTGACCAACAATTGATCTATGTTCCCTATCACAGGGGCAACGCTTCAGTAGCCTATCGCTTCCATACCATGGCCCTATTTTACCAACATCTGTACAATGGCCCGGTCTCCATAATTGGCGGGGAACTTAAAGGTTACCAAGTAGCCAATGCTGGCCTAACCTATACACCAAAAACAAAAGGCACTTTTGGGTATCGCCTCGGTCTGACATTGAACAATGTCTTTAATACCTATTACGAAAACATTGCATTACGTCCCATGCCCAATAGAAATATTCAAACCCAACTCCTATTATATTTTTGAAAATGAAAACAAGCAGATTTTTATGGATGGCGGCAACTTTGGCCGGATTATTTTTTAACTCATGTAGTAACGATGATGATGGACCAAACATCCCCAGTATTGGGGTTTCCAGTTCCGCAAACAGCTATTCCGAAGGAGATGGTACGGTTACTGTCACCTTTACCACCACCGAAACCTTCGCCGATGATGTTCTACTGGTTTACGAGGTATCAGGCACTGCCACTTCGGGAGAGGATTTTGAGGTACTTTCAGGCCGTCTGACCCTTAATGCAGGGGAAAGCTCTATTACAGAAAGCCTCACCTTAATTGATGATGATACAGTGGAACAGCAAGAAACCATTGTTATCACCTTGGTTTCAGTTGATGGTGACACCCATTTTATGACATCCGGTGACCATGTGACCTTGACCGTAACGGACAATGATTCCTTTGCATATGAAAATGGGATTTTAGTACTAAATGAAGGCAACTTCAATGCTGGTAACGCCTCCATATCCTTTGTAACAAATGATTTGTCCACGGTTACCAATGGTATTTTCACCGAGGTGAACGATGAGGCCTTGGGCGATACCGCACAGAGCATGGCATTTGATGGCGATTTGGCCTATATAATAGTGAACAACTCACAGAAAGTTGAAGTGGTCAACCGCTATAGTTTTGAGTCATTGGGCACGGTAGACACCGGCCTCCTCACCCCAAGATACATTGCTTTCGCCAATGGCAAAGGATATGTGACCAACTGGGGCGATGGCTCCAATCCAGATGATGATTACGTGGCTGTGGTGGATTTGGAAAATTATACGGTTGAATCCACAATTTCGGTACCTGAAGGTCCTGAGTGGATATTGGCCAACGGAAATACCGTTTATGTAGCCCATCAGGGTGGTTTCAACCAAAACAACATTGTTTCCATAATCGATGCCACCTCCAATACCGCAAAGAGTCCCATCACCGTTGCCAACAGACCCAATTCCATACAATTGGTGGATGATAAGCTGTGGGTGCTTTCTGGAGGTAACCCAGCTTGGACAGGGAATGAAACCGCAGGTCAATTGGATAGAATCAATCTGACCACCAATACCATTGAAAGTACTTTTCAATTCGGATTAACCGAACATCCCAATTATCTATCTGTGGATGGAAACACATTGTACTACCTTTTGGGAGGGGCCGTATTTGCCATGACCAGCTCTGATACCGTGTTGCCTTCATCAGCAATAATTACTGGGGTTTCATTTTATGATATGACTGTACACGATGGTAAATTATATGCTGTAGATGCAAAGGATTTTGCTAGCAATGGCTCCTTGGAAGTATACGACCTATCTGACAATTCGTTAGCTACATCCCTGGAAGTATCCTTAATTCCAGGTGCTGTATATTTCAATGGTAGTTTTGAATTCTAACACGATGTAACTATTGTTGTACGATACCGTAAAACTACTATGACAAGTCTAGGTTGAATATGGATTACGGCCCAAAACGTATTGTTTGTCTTACCGAAGAAACAACGGAGATGTTATATCTGTTGGGTGAAGAAAAACGTATTGTTGGCATCTCGGGTTTTACGGTAAGACCCAAAGAGGCCAGAAAGGAAAAACCGTTGGTTTCCACATTTCTGGATGCCAAAATTGATGATATCATTACGCTACGTCCCGATTTGGTCATCGGTTTTTCCGACATTCAGGCACCCATAGCCAAAGAACTGATTGAGAGAGGCATCACTGTTTGGGTGTACAACCATAGAAAGTGTACAGGGTATCTTAGAAATGATGGCGCAATTGGGGGCACTGGTCAGGCAACGGGAAAAAGCACTTGATTTGATCAATGGAATCAGGTTGAACATCGATCGTATTCAACAGGAAACAAATACATGGTGTAAAAGACCCAAAGTATATTTCGAAGAATGGTATGACCCCTTGATCACAGGAATCCGGTGGGTGAGTGAACTGATTGAATTGGCAGGCGGCATGGATATATATCCAGAACACAAAAAGGCATCTTTGGCGAAAGACCGAATTATCAAAGATATGGCCGATGTAGTTCAAAGAAATCCGGATATTATCCTGGTCTCTTGGTGTGGTAAAATGTTCAAAAAGCAAAAAATGCTACAGCGGCCCAACTGGAATACCATAAAGGCCCTAAAAACAGATGCTGTGCATGAAATAAAGTCTGAAATCATTCTTCAGCCGGGGCCTGCTGCATTAATGGAAGGTCTACCAATGTTGCATCAACTATTTTCAGATTGGGGAATAGAGCATGGATAGGCCCAAAACTTTTATCAATTGGAGCAGCGGAAAGGATGCGGCCATGGCACTATATGCCATGCAAAGGGCGCAGAAACTTTCCGTTGATCTTCTGTTGACCACCATTAATGCTGAATACAATCGGGTATCCATGCACGGCCTGCACAGAAACCTTTTGGAAGAACAGGCAAAGGCCATTGGAATTCCTTTGGAAGTCGTAGCATTGGATGCAAATCCCACCATGGAGGATTACCAAAGGCTCATGACCGAAAAAATGCAAACCCTCAAGATGCTGGGCTATACCCACGCTGGCTTTGGTGATATTTTTTTGGAAGACCTGAAAGACTATCGGGAGGCCATGCTCGCCCCCATTGGAATCAAAACCGTCTTCCCTTTATGGAAAAGGGATACGGGGCAATTGTTGCTGGATTTTATCGAGGCCGGATTCAAGGCCATTGTAATCTGTTGCAATGCAAAGCTATTACCCAAATCATTTTGTGGCCGATTGCTCAACCGTGATTTTTTGGAAGATTTACCCAAAGATGTCGATGCCTGTGGGGAGAATGGTGAATTTCACACGTTTTGTTTTGATGGCCCAATTTTTGACAGCCCGGTTCATTTCTCAAAAGGTGATGTCCTCTATAAAACCTATCCCGCACCACAATCCGGGAAAGGGCCAAAGCGGGATGACTATGGGTTCTGGTTCTGTGATTTGCGATTGAGTCCTCAACATGAGGATACTGATTCGAGGACTTTTTACTGAATACCTAGGGCCTGTTGGGGACAATAAGAGCCATAACAAAACTGAAGGATAAAACGTAACCCGGCTGTAAATATTGGTATTTTTGAAACACTGTAAAATTCGGTTCCTTGAGAAAAGCTATAGTTCTTATTTTTCTGGTCATACTTTCTGGATGTCAACGACAAAAGAAACCCCAGTTACCCGTTGGGGAAGTTTCCCCTATTGACCGGGTTTCCATAGACCATGCCACTGGGTTTTCCATAGAGGTACATTCCCCTGATTTGACAGTCATTCGTGTCAATGCTCCGTGGCCCCAAGCTGAAAAAGGATTCTCCTATGCCTTGGTCAATAGACACGCCATGGGTCAAGTTACCTTGCCCAGGGATGCGTATGACGCCATTGTACCCGTTCCTGTGCAAAAAATGGTCGTCACATCCACCACCCACATTGCTGCTTTAGAGGCATTGGAGGCATTGGAGGTCCTTACTGGATTTCCCAATACCGATTACATTTCCTCCCAAAAAGCCAGGGCCCTGATCAAACAAGGGCACATTGTTGATTTGGGCAGCAATGAATCCCTAAACACCGAAAAAACCCTTGAATTGGCACCAGAGGTCGTAATGGGCTTTGGCATTGGAGGAAACACCAAGGCCTATGAGACCTTGCAACGGGCCCAGATTCCGGTTGTCTACAATGGGGACTGGGTAGAGCATAGTCCCTTGGGAAAAGCGGAGTGGATTAAATTCTTTGCCCCCTTTTTTAAAAAAGAGGCCATGGCCAAAACCTTATTTTCCCATGTGGAGACCGCTTATGGGCAAGCCAAGGGCAAGGCCCAAATGGCCAAGGAGCGACCCACGGTATTAACGGGGGGGCTCTTTAAGGACGTATGGTATGTGGCGGGGGGCAACAGCTGGATGGCCCGTTTTCTTTCGGATGCCGGAGCCCAATACCTATGGGCCGATAACCAAGATACGGGTGGGGTGGCCCTTAGCCTTGAAAGTGTCCTTGCCAAGGCCCGGGAAGCCGATGTGTGGCTCAACCCTTCCATGCACGTTTCCTATCAAGAATTGGCCGATACCAATCCCCATTACACGCAATTCAAGGCCTACAAGACCCAAAAAATCCATACCAATTCGCTGGCCAAGGGAGAGACGGGCGGACTGTTGTTCTATGAGCAGGCACCCTTACGGCCCGATTGGGTATTGCAGGACCTTATCCATATACTGCATCCTGATCTATTACCCGACCATCAACCTGTCTTTTTTAAACCCTTGGAGTAATGCCTCCCAAAAAAATATCCCCTTGGCGTTTTGTGCTTCTGGCCATGGTTCTGGCGGGCGCCTTTATACTGAATATTTCCTTGGGATCCGTACATATTCCCTTTGCGGACACCTTGGGCATGCTATTTGGTGGGGAGGCCTCCAACGAATCGTGGCGGTATATCCTTTTTGAATACCGTCTTCCCAAGGGGGTGACCGCTATGCTTACAGGTAGCGGATTGGCCCTGAGTGGGCTTTTGATGCAAACCCTCTTCCGAAATCCCTTGGCAGGCCCCTTTGTTTTGGGCATCAGCTCAGGAGCCAGTTTGGGTGTGGCCCTATTGATTATGGGTGCTTCTTTTTTTATGGGCTTTGAAAGTGTTCAATGGATAAACAGCCTTTCTTTGGTCCTAGCTGCAGGTACGGGCAGTTTTATGGTACTGTTCTTGGTAATGATTATGGCTTCAAAGGTACGTGATACCATGGCCTTATTGATTATTGGGTTGATGTTGGGCAGTATCACATCGGCCGTAGTGGCGGTATTGGCCCATTTTAGCCAAGCGGAAAGCCTGCAACAATATATTTTCTGGTCCTTTGGCAGTCTAGGCGACCTCCGCTGGGGACAGGTGGGTTTTCTAAGCCTTCTGGTACTCCTGGGACTAGGGCTTTCCATCGTATGTATAAAACCTTTGAATGCCCTTTTATTGGGGGAACGCTACGCCCAAAGTTTGGGAGTGTCCCTCAAGCAAAGTCGTTTCATCATCATTTTGGCCACGGGCCTTTTGGCGGGTGGCATTACCGCCTTTGCAGGGCCCATTGCCTTTATAGGGCTTGCCGTGCCCCACCTGACACGACAACTAATCCCCAGCTCAAACCACCAAATTATGGTGCCTACGGTAATGGGCTACGGGGCCATATTACTGTTGCTGTGCGATACGGTGGCGCAATGGCCCGGACATGAACAGGTATTGCCCCTAAATGCCGTGACCAGTATGGTGGGGGCACCCGTGGTCATTTGGTTGCTGGTCAGGAAACGGAAAGCGGTGTTTTAAAAAGTAAGGATGTACTAATTCGGATATGTAACTGGATAAATGGGTATTTTGGTATCATAACATACAATTTAGGGAAAATGAAGAAAGAAATTCCTTGGATACTCGGAACGGGAAT
>JBFOLQ010000127.1:0-3716 GCA_040830145.1 Flavobacteriaceae bacterium
ATCCAGATTACGGATCAGGGTAAGATTGTTCCTCAGTGTCACATCCCCTTTTAAGTTCAGGTCTCCCTTTAATCGGGTACGGTTTCCACCAATATTTGTTACAAAGGTCACATCCTTGATTCGGTAACCCAATCCAAGGGTATACTCCTTGCCGCTTACCTCGGTAAGCAGATTGTTATCAAAACTAAGGGAGAGCGCGCGATCCATTCGCATTTCAGCCAAAACACTGACCGAGTTCTGCATCTCAAAATCCATACGCACCAAGGGATTGAACTGATCCTGCAACACTACATTGTTCAACAGAAGGTCTGGGATAAAATCCCCCGTCTCAGGCTCAAAGCTGGATGTCTGGCCATTTTCATCTTTCTGTACCTTGGCCAAATTGGTCTGGAAGGAATTAATACTGTACGAAGAGCGATACCCATGTGATAAGGAGAACCGTTTGAACTTTTTGCGGAACCACTTATTCTTCATCAGGCCCGTATACTTAATGTTCCAATTGGGAATGGGTATCTCTCTAAAGGCATCCAGGTTTACCCTATCCACATTCTGTCCGGTATAGGCGGCAAAAAAGGCAGGGAGCAATACCTCTTGTTGGGTCTTACCATACCGTTGGGGAAAGCCATCCGCATCAAGGGTGCCAGGGTCTTGGCCCCTATCAGAGACCAATCTATTGGCAATGGTAATTCTGTTTTCCTTGAACTCCTCAAATACGGCCGAGTTAAATTCATCGCTCTTTTTAAAGGCCGTTCCTATCATTATCGTGGAGATACTGAAATTACCAAAGCGATTGCCCAACTGCTGCTGGTACGGTTCCACTTGGGAATAATCCACCTTAAAATTTTCCTGATAGCTATTGGAATATTGCCTATCTGCCGTAATATCAATCGTCAAGTCCCTAATGGGATTGGCCGTAGCCGTGACGTTCAGTTGTTTGTTGGTGCGTTTTACAAATTGTTCATTAAAGTCGGGGAAAGAGGTAAGCCATCCGTTACGGGCGGCCTCGTAACGCACATCAGCCTGACTGCCAAAGACAAATCCTAGACTGGGCCGGGTGGTGCCAATAAACCCTATCGACTGTGTATACCCCGGTAGTGCCGTACCATTGCTCTCGTTATAGCTTACATTCACCCGTTTTACCATGGTCAACACATCCACCAATGTATTAAAGACCGGACTGGTCTTGCCCTTGGAGGCGTCACTCTCCTTGGGATTGTTACCGGCCTTGTCCGTTCGCGGCCGGGTCGCCGCCCTAGCCGTGGTCTTGCCATCACGCTTTTTAAGTCCCACCATATCATACAATTTTTGCATGGTGAGGGTTCCCGTTATATTATGGGTGTTCGCATTTTGTACAGTATTGTATCGATAGCCCGTGGCATCAAAAAGGGCGTCACCTCCCCGCTGCCAGTCAAAATTGCTGGTATAACTATATTGACCACTGATAAAATCAAGTGCAGGAATCATGGCAAACGGAATCTCATAGTTCAATTGCATTTGCTGTGAGTGCCTATTGGGGTCACCCAAATCCCAGAAACCGTCCCAAATACCCAAGGACTTATCAATCTCAGATGTTGGATCATTCGGATCTGTAAAATAATTGCGTATAATATTATTGTTGGTCCCCGTGAAATTAACCCGAAGTGACTTGGTCAAATTAAAGTTGAGTGCATACTGCCAATTGAACAGGTAGTTGCGCTGTTGCAGAGCCGGAAGTTGTAACCTATCCACCCCTTCCTCAAGAACGTCCCTAAAACGCTGTTGGTTGAACTGCCTATCTATATTGGCATTGACGGCGACATTGGCAGGTAACAGGTTCAGGTTGATCTGTTTGAGCCATTGCCAATACTTCCCCCTTAAAATGGAATCCTTATTGGCCAAGGGCGCAATGGGTTTGGGGTCAAAATTATGCCCATAGACAAACCCGGTGTTTACACTCTGATCACGAAGGTCAGCTATCTCAAAATCGCGGTGGTTGGTCTCGTTATAGGAATAATTGAACGTAAAGTTCTCAATATCATAAAAATTGGCATCCGCCTCTTCACCCCGCTCCTTGCGTACCCCTATAAAGTTAATGCTCGTTCGCTTGGTATAGTCCTCCGCCTGTTTTTTGACTTCTTCCGCTGCCGCTTCGGTTGGGGCCGAATCAACCAGATCGTCAAGTTTCAGATCATCGTACACAGGGTCAAATTCAGGGGTGACCAATTGTTCTGAAATCCCATAATTGAAGGGTAACTGTATCCCCCATTTCTTGGGAAGCAACTGCCCCAGGTTCACATTGGTGACCACATCATAGCCAATGGCATCCTCCCGGGCACGCTCATTGGGCATTTGATCAATGGCCCCAAAGCCAGAAGTGCTTTTGGTACCCGTAGCGGTAACATTGGCAAAGTCGGCCATGTTGGCATCTATGGCAGCTATGGTGGCCCAACCCCCATTATTGTCAAGTCCGGCCAAACGAAGCTCATTGAACCATACCTCACCACGGGCCGGAAGGTTATCTATATTTTTAACCCCTACCATCATACCTCGCACACTTCCCAAGGACGGATTTCCCTTGATTCCTATTCGCAACTTGCCCAAACTTCGCGGGGAAAATTCAGCCACCTCAATCACTTCTCCATTCTCAACCTCAAAAAACCGAAGGTCTCCCAAATTATTGGCCGTAGGATTATTGATATGGTATGACTTTACCTTGTTCAAATCGGCCAACAATACTTCCAGTTCGTTTTCCTCTGGCCATATTTCCGATGCCGGGGCATTCCCATGGGGCGTCAAAGCCAACGGAAGTTCCATTTGATAGAAGTTATCCGTAAAGTCTGTTCCTATCCGTAAAAACCCGGCCAAGGGAAGGTCCCCATCAAGATAATCGCCCTCAAGAATCTCCTCCCCGTGCATGAACATCTTCAATTTTTTGTATTGCCGTAAGTCAATGTTCAAGTTCTTAAATACGCCTCGGGAATCTTGGGGCTCCAAATTTTCAACCACCATGGATAACGATTGTTCGTTCTGTTGTATGATGGTGTTATTATTGTTCAACTGTTCCCTTACCACACCCGGGGGTAATCTATAGGGTATGGGAATCCGGGTCTCATTTTCCAGGATATTGACGGTGTTGACATCCACGATGGTACCATCGTCATCCGGATTGGTGTCCACGGTTTCATCCTGTAAGTTTCGGGTATACGTTCGCCAATCACCCCGTACCAAATCCAAGGTGGCAAAACGCAACACCACATCACTGCTAAACCCGGTTAGGTACATGCGCATAAAGCTCATGGACCTGAAATCGCTGATGCCCCCAACCGCTTCTGTGAAGTCGTTCAAGGGAATTTTATATTGTATCCAACGGTAATTTACGGTAGACCCATCGGGTATACGGGTATCCGTGGCCATACCATCGCGAATATCGGTTACGTACCTATCATTGATATCGGTTCCCGGTTTAATGGGTATTCGATATTCATAGTAGCTGTTCACCGTATTCATGGTAAGGTCCCTGTCCACATCCTCCACATCTGGAAGGGTGGTGGAACCTCGATTGGTATTGGTCACTTGCACAGGTGAGTTACCATCCGGATTGTTGAAATCCAAGTAGCGTTCCAGGACACCTCCGTCCCTATTCAAATAATATTGATAGTTGTCCAGGGCAGGGTCATCCCCGCCATTGTTGTAAAAATTGGCCTCATCCGTATCATTAAGTCCATCAAAGCCCAAAT
>JBFOLQ010000128.1:0-6605 GCA_040830145.1 Flavobacteriaceae bacterium
CATCACAGACCCCTCAATGCCCCGTTCTTCCCTGTACATTACAAAACTATCAGAAGGGACGACGCTGAAAAAGGCATTTGCCAAATTCCCATAATTACTGTCACTGCTTGTTTGGGGAACACATCTTTCATCCACTAGAAAAAATTGGATTCGGGCCCAATCCAACTTCTTTTTTTGCAATAATTCCAAAATGGGTATGGGAGTACTTCCACCTGAAAGCGCGACGTGCAGCATCTCCCTTTCTTCCAACAGCTGGGTAAGGTAATCGGCCAAAAAGTCAGCAGCTTTTTGGTTATAGGAGACCAAGGGAAATTCATGGACCCACTTCATTCCAATTCTTTGTTCGCATGTACGGCCCTAATACATTCCAGCAGGCCCTGACCCATATCAATATGGGGGTTGGCCACTAGTTTTTTACTGACACTGGGCTCAAAGGAATAGGGTGTGAACTTATAGTGATTGGCGTAGCCAGAGGCATCACAATTGATTGCTACCTTGCCATTGAGTATCTCCTTGATCATTTCAAAAAGTTCAATTCGCCTCATCCTTTCGGTCCCCGTAAGAATAACATGGTAATTCAAAAATTCATCCCGTTCGGCAACATCAACTGACAACTTTGCGGCATCGGCGGCATGTATATACTCCCGTATTTCATTTCCATCCCCCTTATGGTCAATCTTTTGGTACCTTACGGCCTCCTTTACCAAGTTGTATATATAGTTGTTGCCGTACGCCCGTTCTGAATACACCGACCCGTAACGTAAAATCACAAAGGATAGGTCATATTTTTTATGGTATTCCTCTATGATCTTTTCAGAAGCCAACTTACTGATTCCATAAAAGGACCCCTTGTTGCTCATGGCATAGGCACTACTGGCATAGATGAAACGATTTACCTTTTTGGCAATGCACTGCTCAATGATGTACATATTGCCCAGTACATTTAATTGCATGGTGCTCATTGGGTTTTTAATAGCACTATCCAGATTGGCAAATCCCGCCAAATTGTACACAATGTCGAATTCGCCGTTGTCAAAGACTGAAGCAACACTCTCCTTATCACTAATATCGCAGTACTTGTATTTTACACGGTCCTGAAAAAAATTGTCTTCCTTAATATCAGCAACCGTAACCTCGTAGTCCCTTTGCAAAAGCTCATTGACCAAATAATGTCCCAAAAACCCGAACCCGCCAAAAACTAGAACATGTTTCATGCCCCTAATTTTGATTTGAGGGATTTCATTTGCTCCCTTGCTTTGTCACCCAGAAAAAAGAAGTCTAAGCTAAACGCTAAAAAATTGTACTTCATGGCAATTTTATCGATGACCTTTTCGTGGTCAGATTCAATCACATGGAACCCTAAGCTCTTCCCTGTGGCCAAGGTAACTTTATCTATCTCCTTCAATACCTCAACCACATCATCATCGTAAAACATTCCCGGTTTGCCCATTGAGGCAGATAGGTCATATGGTCCCACAATAATCCCATCAATCCCATCAACATCCAAAATGGCGGCCAAGTTTTTTACTCCCTCAATATGTTCTATTTGGGCAATGACCACGGATTCTTGATTGACCCATTCATTGTATTGGTTAAAGGCCGTACCATAGTGTTGTGCGCGCGAAAGACCTACGCCCCGAGTGCCTGTTGGTGGATATTTTACCCAGGAAACAGCCTGTTTGGCCTCTTCGGCATTCTTTACCATGGGCACTATAATACCATTGGCACCTGCATCCATGACCCGTTTGATAATGACCTCATCGTTCTTGCTTACCCGCACCAGTGCTTCCATACCGTTCGCCTGGATATGGCCTATGAGGTTTTGAACCGTGTGTATGTCAATGGCCGAATGCTCTATGTCAACGGTCAGCCATTCAAAACCCGCTGAAGACAGTATCTCAATAATCGATTGATGCGGAATGGTCAACCATGAGCCAAAGGTGAGTTCCTTGTTCCCCAACTTCTCCTTAAGGGGACTTTTTACGTGTTGAAAGTTTTTCATTTCACAAAGTGTTTAATTCTAAAGGCGCAACATTTTGAACGCTGCTTCAGCGATTAGGAATTCGGCCGGTTCATCAATGTCCATCGCCTCAATTTTGTCAATTTCATACATCATGGGGTTCATACCAATACGTTTGCTTCCCGCGTCTCGAAAGGAATTCCTTGTAAAGATGAAAAAATTGGAATTCTCCTCATAGAGGGCAGGCAAATCCTGAGTGCGAATCAATTTTTGGGGATTGTGGTTTACAGGATTTCCGTGCTCATCGTACAGTCTGGTCTGGAGCTTGGTGACCGAAAAAATGGAATCTGCCTCTTCCTTGTGCGCCAGCATTTTTTTAATGGCCGCATCCACGGTTTCTGTTTTCAACAACGGATTGGTGCTATGGGTCTGGAGATAGAAATCCGCTTCTTCCTGTGTGATGTCGTAATCAATGATTTTATTCATGGAAACAAAATCCCCCTGCAATTCCACAGGTCTATCAACCAATACTACCCGCTCAGCCCCATATGTGTTTGAGACATCAGCTTTTATCCTATCACTGTCCGTATTGATCAACACTTTGTCTATGGAAGTGCAAGCCAGTAAGGTATTCAATACACGATGGTACAATGGCTTTCCGCAAAAGGATTTCAGGTTCTTGTTCGGGACCCGTTCCGAATTGCCTTTCATGGGCAAAAGAGCTACAATTTTCACGCAGTACTTTTTTATTTTAAGGGTACAAACCCACTTAGCTAAGGCTCCTTTTTTTTGCCTTGCCGCAAAAGTACGATAATTCTACAGCTCTGCCGGCCCCCAATGGTCCCCATTGAATCACCCTTTGCTCAAAATGTTGGAAACGAAGTTTTTAGTCCTACACAAAGGCCATTAATTGGTCCACTATCCTTTTGCCCGTGTCCCCGTGTCCGTAGAGATCCATTTCGAAGTTGATGGAATTGTTTGAAATTGTTTTATAGGTTTCCACTATTTTCCCTTTATCTGCCCCGGTAAGATAGTTTACCCTATTCTGGGTCAGTTCAACCCATTCTGTTTCATCCCTTACCGTTATACATGGTTTTTTAAAGAAAAATGCCTCTTTTTGTAGGCCCCCGCTATCCGTAATGACACAGCCACATCGTTGGAGCAACCAAATCATTTCAAAGTAGCCCACGGGCTCCAGTACTTTGATGCGGACTGGAACTTTTATACCATACCCCTTTAGCTTTTTTGTGGTACGTGGGTGCATGGGGATTACCACATCCGTCCCGGTGGCAATCTCCTCCAACGCTCCAAAAATGGCACGTAAGCGGTCTTCATCATCCGTATTCTCTTGTCTGTGTACCGTGGATAGGACAAACCCCTCGTTTGTTTCCAGTCCTTGTGGTTTTTTGGCCCTGTCGCTGTAATACAAAGCCGCATCATACATTACATCCCCACATCTATCAATCTTGATGGGCATATGGGAATAGCCTTCAGCCATCAGGTTATCAACAGCTGTCTGGGTGGGACAAAAAAGGATATCGCTGATACGATCTGTCACGATACGGTTCACCTCCTCGGGCATATCCATGTTGAAGGAGCGCAGGCCCGCCTCTACATGGGCTACCTTTATGTGCAATTTTTTGGCCGCCAAAGCCCCGGCTATGGTTGAGTTGGTATCCCCATATACCAGCACCCAATCTGGTCGTTCATCTGAGAGCACCTGTTCAATTTTTGTGAGCATTTGACCGGTCATCGCACCATGTGACAAACTATTGATATTTAAATTATGATCCGGAACCGGTATCTCCATTTGATCAAAGAACACGGTGCTCATGTTCCCATCAAAATGCTGACCAGTATGTACTATTATCTCCTCTACGCGTTCTTCCGGATTCTTTAAATTATGTTCCTTTATGGCCCTGCTGACCACTGCGGCCTTTACAAATTGAGGGCGTGCCCCGATAATGGTAATTAGTTTCATTTGCTGATCTGTGTCGGTGGTCCAACCATTAAAATAGTGGATTATTAATGATTTCCTTCTACAAGAGGATGATATTCACCCTTCATCCCTATGGGCACTTTGTTTCTAATATCATGGACTATTCTAATGGCTGTTCTCGCATCTTCCAGACCGTATCCTTTTCCGTCCAAAATGTCTTGGTATACCAAGGTATGCAAATCGGTAAAGCCACCACTGAACTCCAGTTCCTCCCCATCAATGGTAATGGACCGAAATGTTGTCTGCCCCTTTTTCTTGATGTCCTTGGGCAAATACTTCGCATTGATGGATAAAAACCACCTAACCCGCGCATTTTCAAACTCTAGATAGCCTGCAGCGCGGTCCTCTTCATGAATATGTACGGTATTCTCTTGAATCTTTCCAAAAATCCATGAAAGCATATCGTAAAAGTGGACCCCAATATTGGTCGCTATCCCCCCTGATTTACTCATATCGCCCTTCCATGAAGTGTGGTACCAATTTCCACGGGATGTCAAATAGGTTAAATCAACATCAAATTTTTTCTTTGAGGTTGTCCTTTCAACCTTCCGCTTAAGTTCAATGATACTCGGATGTACCCTCAGTTGAAGTACGTTATAGATTTTCTTGTTTGTCATTTCCTCAACACGGGCCAGCTTGTCTATGTTCCATGGGTTGAGCACCAAGGGCTTTTCACAGATGGCATCGGCCCCACTTCGTAAGGCAAACCGAATATGGGCGTCATGCAGATAGTTTGGTGAGCAAACACTTACATAATCAAGCTGCAGGTCTTGCTCATACTTAAGTTTCTCAATATGCCTATCAAAGCGTTCAAATTCCACAAAAAAATCAGCGCCTGGAAAATACGAGTCAATGACCCCAACACTATCTGACCTATCCAATGCGGCCAGAAGATTGTTATTTGTTTCCTTGATGGCTTTCATATGCCTAGGGGCTATATAGCCCGCGGCCCCTATCAACGCAAAATTCTTCATTGGGATAAAGTTGGTGCATTTTTATTCAACCAAAGGGAAAGGATTATCGTATACATTCTTGTCACAGTATGGGCCACCTTGTCAAACAAGTTGAATGGACTGGATGGGATTCTGCAAACACAAATTGTCCCACATTCCCTTTGAATCTCTAATTTCCAGCAATATATATAGGAATGCCCCAACCTTGGAAAGAAAAACGTCCAAAGACTTTTCAATACTGTCAAAGGGGTTCTTTTATAAGGAAAGGTCCTCTCTATTTGGTTCTGATCACCTTGTGGTCCCGAAGCACATATTCTTGGCCGCTTTCAGGGCAAGTGGCATTTCCGGCCGCATCAAAATCCAACTTATGCCCATATTCACTTACCCAGCCTACACGGCTCCCCGGATTCCCAACAATCAATGCATAATCGGGGACATCCTTGGTCACTACCGCTCCGGCACCAATCAGACAATAGCTCCCCAATGTATTGCCACAAATAATCGTGGCATTGGCGCCAATGGAAGCCCCTTTCTTTACCAAAGTACGTACGTATTGATCGCGCCGTACAACGGCACTTCTGGGATTTAGAATATTTGTAAATACCATGGACGGCCCCAAAAAAACATCATCCTCACAAATCACGCCCGTATAAACGGATACGTTGTTTTGAATCTTAACATTGTTACCCAATACTACTTTGGGGGATATGACGACATTTTGTCCCAAATTGCATTTTTCCCCAATGGTGCAATCAGACATGATATGGGAAAAATGCCATATTTTGGTGCCCTTACCAATTTGGCATCCTTCATCAACTACGGAAGTCTTATGGGCAAAATAATGTTCCATCAATTACTGGTACCGGACAAGGTGCTGTTTTTGGGTCTTCTGGCAAAAGTACGATAAATCCCTACTTTTTCAAGGTTTGACAGGTCTAGGCCATTCTCAATAAATATTTTTTTCGCAAAAGCATACCAGGTCATGCTTTCTCCATCCGTATAATGATATATACCGTATGGTCTTTTTTTGGAAAGGAGTTCATTAACTATAAATCGCGCAAGATTATCGGTCATGGTGGGGCATCCCACCTGGGCATCGGTTACCTTCAGTTTTTCCCCTTTTCTACCTTTTTCCAAAATTGTGCGATAGAAATTATGTCCATACTTTCTTGAATACAACCAAGAGGTCCGCACAATAAAATAGGTTTCAAGGGTGTCAATAATACGCTTTTCCCCTTCCCATTTTGACTTTCCATATTCGTTTATCGGATTAGGGGTGTCCTGCACCGTGTAAGGTCCTTTTTTTGCCCCGTCAAATACATAGTCCGTTGAAATGTGGACCAAGGTGGCCCCATGCTCCAAACATGCCTTCGCTATATGGCCTGCCCCATCCCTATTCACCACATACGCTTGTTTTGGGTTCCGTTCTGCCTCTTCCACATTCGTGTAGGCCGCACAATTGATACAGGCACAAAAGCTATTTTCCTTGAATACGCGGTTTAGCTGCTCCTGATTGGTAATGTCGAGTTCCTTGGCAGTCCTGAAATCAAAATGCAAATCAGGATATCTCGGTGCCAAATCCTGAAGGGTGCGCCCCAGCTGTCCCCCCGATCCAGTAACCAACACTTTACCCATTGTCCAATTCATTAAAGCCAGGCCATTTTTTGTCCCTTTCGGAAAGCACTAATTCTTC
>JBFOLQ010000129.1:0-4838 GCA_040830145.1 Flavobacteriaceae bacterium
CCTTTTCAATGCTACAAAAATCAGTGGGGATTCGTCCTACTACAAAATTGCCGTTTCCCATGCCGATAAAACCTTGCAGCACCATTTTCGCGACAACAACAGTTCATTTCATGTGTTGGATTATGACCCGGAAACAGGAAATGTATTGAACAAAAACACCCACCAAGGGTATTCAGATTCCTCTTCCTGGGCCCGGGGACAGGCATGGGGATTATACGGGTATACCATGTGTTACAGGGAAACCGGGCTAAAACGATATTTGGACCAGGCGATTGCGATAGCAGAATACATTATGGACTCCCCCAACATGCCCAAGGATGGGATTCCGTTGTGGGATTATGACGCTCCCAAGGGAGAGGGGGCGGAGCCCAGGGATGCTTCTGCTGCCTGTATTACGGCCTCCGCACTGTATGAACTGGCTGTGTTGACCGATAGCCCCAAGGGTAAGTTTGGTCAATGGGCGGATAGGATCATAGACCATTTGGCCACCCCGGAGTATTTTCCTGGAGGAGAGGCGAATCGAGGGTTCTTATTGGGACATTCCGTGGGAAGTTTACCCCATGGCGTAGAGGTTGATGTTCCCTTGAATTATGCAGATTATTATTTCCTGGAGGCATTGCTTCGGAAGAAAAATATAATGGGACTTTAACGTATCTTGTACTCATGGTATTTCAGCATAAAAACGGGAGAAGTTGGGCGTGTATCGTCATTTTGGTAACGAGTATTGCCCAGATAACGTTTGCACAGACAGATAGGGAGTTGTGGGTCAATGAGCTAGTGCGAATGGCAGATCCGGTACTGACCCATTTAAGCGAGGGAACCTTACGTTCCAAAATGCCTGCCGAGCAGTCAGATTTTGAATATGGGGATCGTAGCAATTATGCCTGTCTTGAGGCTTTTGGTAGGTTAATGGCTGGGATGGCCCCATGGCTTGAACTGGGGCCCGGAGACGATAGGGAAGGACGGTTGCGGGAAAAATATATAGCCCTTTCACACCAGGCCATAAAGAATGCCGTTGATCCCAACTCCCCTGATTATATGAACTTTTCAGATGGCTCCCAACCCCTTGTGGATGCCGCATTTTTGGCGCAGGCATTTCTACGTGCCCCAAAACAGTTGTGGGAACCTTTACCGGATACGGTCAAGAACCAAGTGATTGATGCGTTTAAATTATCGAGGAATATATCACCATTTTATAACAACTGGTTACTTTTTTCAGCTACGGTTGAAGCCTTTTTGGCAAAATTCGCTGACGGGGCGGATTATATGAGGATTGACTACGCCTTAAAAAAACACTTGGAATGGTACGTGGGGGATGGCACATATTCTGATGGGGATACCTTTCATTGGGACTATTATAATTCATTTGTGATACAGCCCATGTTACTTGATATTGTACAGGTCCTTAGGGAAGGGGATCCATCCAAGGACAAGTTGTACAAGACCCTATTGGGCCGATCACAGCGTTACGCCGTTATTTTGGAACGTATCATATCGCCTGAAGGGACATACCCCGTAATAGGAAGGTCATCCGTTTATCGTTTTGGAAGCTTCCAAGTGCTATCACAGATGTGCCTGATGGACCAACTTCCGAAAGAAATTTCCAAGGGTCAGGCGAGAGCGGCATTGACCAGTGTGCTCAAGCGATTGTCCAGTGCCCCGGGATTGTACGATGACAAGGGGTGGCTGCAATTGGGTGTTGTTGGATATCAACCCAAGATGGCGGAACCCTACATAAATACTGGGAGCCTTTATCTTACTTCGGTGGGATTTTTGCCCTTGGGTTTGCACGCCAGCCATGAGTTCTGGACCCATAAGGCTGAGGATTGGAGTATGGTCAAGGTATGGAAAGGTGACACTTCAGTAGGTAGGGATCGCTATAAAAATTAAGACGGTTTTTGGGGCCTAATGGTCAAAAAGGGGAGAGGATAGGTACCGATCCCCGCGGTCACACACGATGGAAACGACCACTCCTTTTTCCAATGATGAGGCCAATTGTACAGCGGCCCATGCCGCTCCACCACTGCTCATTCCTGCAAAAATACCCTCTTTTGCTGCCAGGGCCCTCGCCATTTCAGAAGCCTGCCCTTGGCCGACTTCCATGATATGGTCCACCTTGCGAGCATTGTATATCTTGGGGAGGTAGGCATCTGGCCATTTTCTGATGCCAGGAATTTTTGCCCCTTCCTTTGGTTGTACGCCCACAATTTGAATGGTTGGGTCCTGCTCCTTTAAATAGGTGGAGGTGCCCATAATGGTACCCGTGGTGCCCATGGCCGATACAAAATGGGTGATGGTCCCCTGGGTATCCCTCCATATTTCGGGTCCCGTGGTCTTATAGTGCGCCTTCCAATTATCGTCATTGGCAAATTGGTTGACCATGACCCTACCATTTTCCCTTACTTGGCTTTCGGCATAATCACGTGCACCCTCGATTCCGGCATCACTGGGCGTCAAGGTTACCTTGGCGCCGTAGGCCCGCATGGTCTGTACCCTTTCCTTGGTGGCATTCTCTGGCATCACCAATTCTATCTGCAGTCCCTTTAAGCGGGCTATCATGGCCAGGGCAATTCCCGTATTTCCACTGGTGGCCTCGATCAACAGAGTATTTTTGTCAATGGTGCCGCGTTCCAAGGCACTCTGTACCATATTAAGGGCAGCCCTGTCCTTTACACTGCCTCCGGGATTGGTACCCTCCAATTTAAAATATAGGGATACGTTCTTATTGGTGTTCAACACAGTGGATTTCACCAAAGGGGTGTTCCCTATGAGGTCAATAACGGAATTATGCATTCGCTTGTTGGGTTTTGATCTTAATTTCCGGGGTGTGGAATACCGTGGAATTGGCGGGAACCGATGCCGTAATCCATGCATTCCCCCCAATGACGCAGTTTTCACCAATGACCGTGTCACCACCTAAAATGGTCGCATTTGCATAAATGGTAACATTATCCTCAATGGTAGGATGCCTTTTGGTGTTTTGCAAATGTTTGGAGACATAGAGCGCTCCCAGTGTGACCCCTTGGTAAATCCTGACGTTATCCCTTATAACGGCCGTCTCGCCAATGACAACGCCTGTGGCATGGTCTATAAAGAACGATTTGCCAATCTGTGCCCCGGGATTGATGTCAACCCCCGTCAGTCGGTGGGCGTATTCCGTCATCAGCCGGGGTACCAATGGAAATCCCTCCTTATACAATTCATGGGCCAATCTATATACGGCAATGGCCTGGAATCCGGGATAGGCCATGTACACTTCCTCAATGCTCAATGATGCCGGATCGCAGTTGACAATGGCTTCCGCATCCAAGTTCAAGCTTTCCAAAATGTTTGGGAGTTTCACCACATAGTTTTCCCATACCTTTTTACAGGGTTTGTCAACCTTCCAACAAGCCAGTTTTACCAGTTCGTCAAATTGTGTTTCCAACCTGTCCAGATTTTCGGTAACCTGTGTGTCAATGTCAAAAAGGGTGTAAAACAGTCTATTGGTAAATATTTCTGTCTTTTCCTTAAGGGCATAACGAAGATTGGGTTGCCGTTTATGTGCGATTATCTTGCGTACAATTCTATCCTTGTCCATGAAAAAAAATCCTGCCCAAAATTAACCATAATTTCAAGAGTCATTTGTTTTTAATGGTTACCTTTAGAACATTTATAACAATTTTAAGACCGTATGTCATATCCCCAGATTTCCAAGGATACGTTTAGTTTTCTCAAAAGCCTGGAAGGCAATAATAATAGGGAATGGTTCAATGACCACAAGACCGATTTCAAGCTACATGAAAAAAATGTAAAGACTTTTTTTGAACAGGTTATGGAGAACCTCGGCAAACATGATGCCATAGAGCGGATGAAGATGTTCCGAATATACAGGGATGTCCGTTTTTCGAAAGATAAAAGTCCCTATAAGACGCATTTGGCAGGATCGTTTACCCGTGAGGGAGCACGGCTACGTGGAGGATATTACCTCCACTTAAAACCAAATGATAGTTTGGTGGCCACCGGATTCTGGCAACCCAATAAGGATGATTTGCACCGCATACGAAAGGAGTTGGAAGTCAATGCGGAAGAGTTCAGGCAAGTGGTGAACGGCGAAAAATTGAAGGGATTATGGGGCGAATTGATGGGGGAAGAGTTGAAAACGGCCCCAAAGGGCTTTGACAAGCAGCACCCCGATATAGATCTTATCCGAAAAAAGCAATACATCTTTGTCAAGAAGTTTAGCGATGCCGAAGTGTTCTCCAAGGACTTCGCGGAAAAAGTGGATGAAGCCTACAAAGGGATACGTCCGTTCTTTGACCTTATGAGCGACATTCTTACTACAGACCTCAATGGGGAATCGTTACTGGATTAGACCCCCTATTCAAAAATGACTCCCTACGATTCCTTGCAAAAGAATTAAACAGCAATGGCAGCGTGATCAAAAAACTGGATTTGGTCTTTTAATCGCTCTATCACCATGTTCATCATGCGCTTGTTCAGAGCAGAAGAATTGGTAATGTACTGCCCATATTCCTCTAGGGTAAATTGACCTATGATCATCCCTTTGAGGGCGTTTCTGAATTTAATGTCTTTTTGGATGGCATTTTCTATGTACTTGAGCTTTTTTTCATGCCCTAGCCCATAGTACGTATCCTTGTGCTTTTTGATGTAATTCCTAAATACAGCTAGAAAAAGATCATTTTGAAGTTTGATGACGGGGCGTAGTGTCTTGTTCTGGAACCATTCATCAAAGGACATGGAATCAGAGAGTGTGGTCATGGCAAATGGTGGACGAATGGTAAGTAAGTTTTGGGATCTTTCACACATATCAACAAGGTTTACTCAAAATTACAAAA
>JBFOLQ010000130.1:0-3788 GCA_040830145.1 Flavobacteriaceae bacterium
GCAAACAATGCACGGAAAGAGGAGAGGGATTACATCCCTTCAGGGATATCGGGGTATAAAAAGTGATTATGGGGAAAGCGGGTCACATGTATCTTTCGTACCATTTGATACGTCTTTTTTCGGAATGCTTCCAAGTTTTCCTTGTTTAGGGCAGATATAAAGATGGCGTTTTCACCGATGCGTTGCATCCATGTGTTTCTCCAATCCTCGATGGTAAAATGTTTGGTACTTCTTTCAGTCTCCAGATCATCGTCGGCTATGGTCTCATGTTCGTATTGATCTATTTTGTTGAAGACCATTAATATTGGTTTGTCTGCACTATTGATTTCATCCAGGATTTGGTTGACCGATTGTATGTGTTCCTCAAAATGGGGATGGGAAATATCAACCACATGAAGCAACAGGTCGGCTTCTTTCACTTCGTCCAAGGTGCTTTTGAAACTTTCGACCAATTGGGTGGGGAGCTTCCTTATAAAGCCCACTGTGTCACTCATCAAAAAAGGAAGGTTGCCAATGACCACTTTGCGCACTGTGGTGTCCAACGTGGCAAAGAGTTTATTCTCTGCAAATACGGAGCTTTTGCTGATGACATTCATCAAGGTGGACTTGCCCACATTTGTATAGCCTACCAAGGCCACACGCACCAAGGAACCCCGATTGCCCCGTTGGGTTTCCATTTGCTTATCAATCTTTATTAATTTTTTTTTGAGAAGGGCAATCCGGTCACGAACGATACGTCTGTCCGTTTCAATTTCCGTCTCTCCCGGGCCACGCATACCTATACCTCCTTTTTGTCGCTCCAGGTGTGTCCAAAGTCCGGTCAATCGGGGCAATAGGTATTGGTACTGTGCCAGCTCTACCTGTGTGCGGGCGTAACTGGTCTGTGCCCGTTGGGCAAAAATATCAAGGATAAGACTGGTGCGGTCAATCACCTTACAGCGCAATTGCTTTTCCAAATTACGTTGTTGGGCCGGGGAAAGTTCATCATCGAAAATGGCCGAACCAATTTTATGTTCTTTTACAAAAGCTTCTATTTCGGCCAGTTTTCCGCTACCGATCAAGGTCTTGGGGTTGGGAATGTTGACACGTTGTACAAACCTCTTTTGTACGGTGCCACCGGCGGTGTAGGTAAGAAACTCCAGCTCATCGAGGTACTCGGTCACCTTTTCCCCATCTTGGGCTTGATTGATAATGCCAATCAGTACGGCCGTTTCATATTCTATGGATTTCTTTTCGAGCATATGTACTTCGTGGGCAAAGGTAATGAATAGGCTCCAAGCTAATTTTGTAAATTTGCATTCTGTTGCGATTACTATGGGTTCCGACTATAAAAAAACCTTAGAAGAAAACGTACATACCATTGTATTTTACAACCTAGAAAATCTTTTCGACACGGTTGATGACCCTGATACACTTGATGACGATTTTACCCCCGAGGGCCAATATAAATGGAACAAAAAAAAGTACGGAAAGAAACTGTACATGCTAGCCAAGGCTATTTTTACGGTTGGATACAGAACAACCAAAAAGCCCCCTGTGCTTGTGGGATTGGCAGAGGTGGAGAACAGAAAAGTAATCAAGGACCTTCTTTCAACGGGCAACCTCAAAAAGTGTCCGTACGGTATTGTTCATTACGATTCTCCCGATGAGCGTGGAATAGATACGGGACTTATTTACGACGAACGTTATTTTGAAGTATTGGACTCAGCACCCATTCCCGTATTCCTCTATGAAGAGGATGGAAAAAGGGATACTACGCGCGATATCCTCTATGTCCATGGTAAGTTGAACGGTGAAGAGGTATATATATATGTGAACCACTGGCCTTCGCGAAGGGAGGGGGAGGATGAGAGTGACCATAAGCGCATGGTGGCGGCAGAAACCTTATTGGACCATGTTGTACAGGTGAGGGAAAGAGATCCAGACCCCAATTTTTTAATATTGGGTGATTTCAACGATAATCCTGATGAAAATAGCGTGAGGAGATTGACGGAAACGGGCTTTTTTTATAACCCTATGGAAAAACTCCTGAATCCACATGAAATGGGAACCACCAATAGAAATAAAAGGTGGAGTTTATTTGATCAAATACTTATTTCCCATAATTTTCTCAATTATGAGGAGGGAACCCATAGTTTTATGCATGCCGATATCTTTAATGAGGACCTTTTGTCTGAATGGGACGGCAAGTACAAGGGCAACCCATTTAGAACCTTTGCCGGAGGAAAGTATTTAGGGGGCTATAGCGATCACTTTCCGGTCTATGTCAAGTTGAGGTTCAACGAAAGGCAAGAGGGTTCTTAAATCTTTTTTACATTCCCTTTTTCCAGTAGGGGTTCTGAACGTAATTTGAGCAATATTTGCGCCGTGGTCACCACATCGCGTTCACAATAATCAACAATACGTTCCAGGTCCTTATCATTGTAGTAGACATCCCTTACCTGACTGCCGTCAATATCTTCCTTGGGGGAGGGGATTCCCAGTACGTAGGCCATCAATTTAAGGGAGGTATAGTGCTTGTAGTCTCCGAATTTCCATAGATCCATGGTGTCCAGATGGGGAACTTCCCATGGTTTTTTGCCAAAAAGATTCAGTTTATGGGGCAACTCCATTCCATGGACAAGCATGCGCCGAGCAATATAGGGAAAGTCAAATTCCTTGGCATTATGACCGCACAGTAGGTTTTGGGGGTGGTTGAAATAATTGGTCAACAACTGTTTGAATTGTTCCAGCAATTCAGCTTCA
Source organism: Flavobacteriaceae bacterium (assembly GCA_040830145.1). Taxonomy (GTDB): domain Bacteria; phylum Bacteroidota; class Bacteroidia; order Flavobacteriales; family Flavobacteriaceae; genus JBFOLQ01. Next base: position 2,746 of record JBFOLQ010000130.1, read on the forward strand.
TCTCCATGAAAAGAGGTTACCCGAAATTCACGTTTGTGACCAATTCCCCTGAAATAACCGACCGATATACAGATAATCTTTCCAAATTCGGCCCAAATACCAGCCCGGACATAAAACTCTTCAGGAGTGTATTCTTCCTTACGCTGGTACTGTGTCTTTTGTTCCCAAAGCTCTTTGGCCATATTGTCCAGATCATCATAATTGGCATGCTGGGGTACGGTCTCAATATCCAGAAAAAGGATTTTTTCTATGTCTAGGTTTTTCAACAACGGGGTGAATTTGTCTTTTCAAGATACGTTAAAATTGGATTTTCCCACAAAATTTCACGTAATCCGTCAATGTGGTTGGAAAATATTGTAACTGACCCATTGGTTGGTTTTTCGTATTAAAAAAATATCTTGGGCCTTCACTTCCCCGATAATCGTTATTTTTTTGTCGATGGGGCGAACGGAAAGAGGTTGAAAATAGGCACGAGACCCCATTGACCAACCCATGGGTTGGTTGTGCAGGACATATGGGAACGATTGAACAGTCCTTTTGCGCCATTTTAATGGCCCTTAATACAAGATTAAAAGAGGGATTGTTGCTTTACGGGACTTTCATGCTCCAGCAACCATTTTTTTCGGGAGAGGCCACCAGCATATCCGGTAAGGGAACCATCACTACCTATGACCCTATGGCAGGGGATTACTATGGAAAGTGGATTTTGTCCATTGGCGGCGGCAACTGCACGAATGGCCTTGACATCTCCCAGTTTCTTGGAAAGCTCCAGATAGGAAAGGGTCTTTCCATAGGGTATGTTTAAGAGGGATTTCCACACCCTTTGCTGGAAATCCGTTCCTTGGGGGTGTAAGGCAAGGTCAAAAGTGTTGCGTTCACCCTTAAAATACTCCTGAAGTTGATATACCACATCTTCCAATACCTCGGGAACAATTTCATTTTGGGCCTCTGCGGCATCCTCCAAAAAGGTAATTGCCGAAACTCCTCGTTCATCACCTACTATTTTCAATACACCAAGGGGAGTGGTCAAATACGTAGTTTCC
>JBFOLQ010000131.1:0-2824 GCA_040830145.1 Flavobacteriaceae bacterium
AAATCTGGATCCTGCCCCGGTGCATTATCTCCATTGATGTCGTAAAATTCATCATCGGTAAAACCAGCTTCCCTCCGTTTGAAGGCGGCTCTAAAACGGTCATAGAAATCGTCGTTGTACAGATAGGCATAGGTGCTTAGGCCCAAGGCCCCATACACAATGGGCACCTTCCAGTATCGTTTGTTGTATACTTGGCCCAGACCTGGTAAAACGGCGGAGTAAAAGGCGGCTTTACTGGGGGCAAGCGGGTTTATTTTTTTTTTCTCCACAGTGCCCATTTCAATGACTACCCCATCGTTTGACAATTGTCGTTGAATAGTATCCGTAACCTGTTGATGAACACTGTCTTTCTTCACCTGTCCAAAGGTGAAAATCGTAGTGAAAAATAATAAAATATTGAAAATCAGGTACTTATTCACCTAAAATGATTTTCTTGATACGAAGGAACTCTTCTTTTGATCCAAAAGGGACCAATATCTTTCCTTTGCCATTTTCGGAAGCGGTCACATTGACCTTGGTGTCAAGATGCTCTTCCAATTGCTTACTTCCCTTTTTGGCAAAATTAGGGGTTGGGGCCTTTTTGGTTCTATTGACCACGGGAGTACCGGCGCGATAGTTCTTTACCAATTGCTCGGTTTCCCTTACGGAAAGGCTGTCCCCAATAATTTTTTTGTACAGGTTCAATTGGTCTTGTTGGCTCTCAATGTTGACCAAGGCCCGTCCGTGTCCCATGCTCAAGAACCCATCACGCATTCCCGTTTGGATGATGGGATCTAGCTTTAAAAGGCGCATATAATTGGCAATGGTAGATCGTTTTTTTCCAACCCGATCACTCAATCTTTCCTGGGTCAAGCCAATTTCATCTATCAATCGCTGGTAAGACAATGCAATTTCAATAGGGTCAAGGTCTTGGCGTTGAATGTTCTCCACCAAAGCCATTTCAAGTGATTCCTGGTCATTGGCAATACGGATATAGGCAGGGATGGTTTCCAACCCCACTAGTTTCGATGCCCTAAACCTTCGTTCCCCCGATACCAGTTGATATTGGTTGAATCCCACTTTTCGAACCGTTATGGGCTGTATGACACCCAATTCCCGTATGGAGGAGGCCAACTCCCTGATGCCTTCGTCGTTAAAATTGGAACGGGGCTGAAAAGGGTTCACCTCTATGGTAGCCAGCTCAAGCTCCACGATATTGCCGACCACTTTTTCAGCATTTTTATCAGTGGCTGATTGAATATCGTTCTCAGGGTCTTTCAATAGGGCGGACAGTCCCCGGCCCAAGGCCTGTTTTTTGGGCGTTTTTGACATGTAAATTAAACGGTTTGCTTGTTCTTTTTCAAAAGTTCATTGGCCAAGTTGAGGTAATTGGCCGCACCTTTGCTGCTCGCATCGTATTTAATGATGGTCTCACCATAACTGGGGGCCTCACTTAACCGAACATTTCGTTGTATTATGGTCTCAAAAACCATATCCCCAAAATGCTTACGTACTTCTTCAACCACTTGGTTGGATAGGCGTAGCCGTGCATCATACATGGTTAAGAGCATACCTTCAATATCCAAATCGGGATTGTGGATTCGTTGCACGCTCTTGATGGTATTCAGCAATTTACCCAGCCCCTCCAATGCGAAATATTCACATTGAATGGGAATGATAACGGCATTGGCCGCAGTAAGTGCATTTAGGGTCAGTAATCCCAAGGACGGGGCGCAATCGATAAGGATATAGTCATATTGATCTCGTAAGGACAGGATGGACTCCTTCATCATATATTCCCGTTTGTCCTTATCGACGAGCTCAATCTCGATGGCCACCAAATCTATGTGGGCGGGAATCAAATCAACATTGGGTGATGAGGTCTGTATGATGGCATCCTTGGCCTCTACGGTATGCTCCAACATTTGGTAGCTTCCCAATTCAACACTTTCCACATCAACACCCAGCCCAGAGGTGGCATTTGCCTGGGGGTCTGCATCAATGAGTAGGACTTTCTTCTCAAGCACACCCAATGAGGCGGCCAAGTTCACCGTGGTTGTGGTTTTGCCCACTCCTCCCTTCTGATTGGCAATTGCGATTATTTTGCCCATTTCCTTTACGTGTTGGAGGGTAAAAATACGATTATTTGGGATGCCAAAAAATGAATTTTGTTAACACAAGGTGAATAAATACGGGAATTGGTGTTAAATAGGGTTAAAGATCAAGAGGTTGCTTGTCCGCAGTACATTTTATACGCTATGACGCATGCTTTGCATAATTCCTGACAGGTGGGCGGTGGGTATTGGGCACCCATTCAAAATTTCATTGTTCCAAGCCCACTATTCAAACACGACATTCATCATTCATCATTCGTAAGGCTGTCCTCGTATTCAATCAGGTAGATTTCCTCGTTCTTTTTTTTCAGGTAGTATTGTTCCCGGGCAAATTTTTCCAATTCCTTAGGGTCTGACAGTTTTTCGATGATTTTTTTATCCTTCTCGATTTCCTGTCTTAAAAACTCCTGCTGCTTTTCCAGTTTTTTGATTTCCTTGCGCAGTTCCATATGGATGAGAAGTGAGTTAGTGTCAAAAAATACCATCCACACTACAAAAAGGGTGAGCACCAGTATATACATATTGGTGACAATTGCGAACCATTTTTGTTTTCGTACCTCCTTCCAACCCATTTACACCAATTTTTCGTTGATGATGGACCGCACAATATCAATGGCCACGGTATTGTACCTATTGTTGGGGATGATGATGTCCGCAAACTCCTTCATGGGTTCAATAAATTGTTCATGCATGGGTTTTAAAGTGGTCTGGTATTGGTGCAGGGTCTCGTC
>JBFOLQ010000132.1:0-5920 GCA_040830145.1 Flavobacteriaceae bacterium
CTTGGTGTTTCGGCACACCTCCTTGGCGGCCTCAACCCCACCTGACGCTAGGGCATCCTCCACTTGTTGCTTTAATTTGGCAGAATTGGTACTGGCCATGTTCAAATAGATGATACGCTCGATGGCCACGGCCAATCCAAGAATCAAACACAGCAGTACGATTCCCATAAATACGGGACCACCTTGAATAAACTGCTCCTTCAACACTTGGGTAAAAGGGGTTTTGGCTTCGGCATCACCATCTTGCAGCATAAGGGCCGCATAAGAAATGGTGGCGGTCACCTTAGCATTGGCCATATTGGTACCTAATAGTCCGGCCACGGCCAGAACAGAGAATGATTTTTTCATTTTTTCAAACTTAAATTAGTTAGTTAATAGGGTTTAAAGATATAAAAAAAACGTAATTAAAAAAGTAAAACCACAAGTAGTGGAGAAGGCGTTCCCGCCAACTCCCCACAAGGGTATCTCACTCGTACATCAATGAACATTTCCACCAAAGGGGGATTCCATCCAGTGTCCCAAAAAACCCTTGGCCACATGTTCGCCAGCCTCTTGGGGACACCTATACATTTGCAGAGAGGAAGGGATTCGAACCCTCGATACACTTTTGGTGTATACACACTTTCCAGGCGTGCGCCTTCGACCACTCTGACACCTCTCTAGGTTCATCATTAATGATTCGGCCCATAAACAAAAAAAATAACAGTTACTAAAATTATCCCCTTTAATTTTATTGCATTTCACCGCGCAGTGGCGTTTCAAAAATGGCCTTGAAAGATGCGCTTGGAACCTGGGAGCCCAAGAGGTACATTGCCTTGGCCAAAGCGGCTTCCGTGGTAATGTCCCTTCCGCTGACCAATTGAAGTTTTTTGAGGTGTTCACTGGTCTCGTACTGTCCCATGAGCACACTCCCCCCTGAACACTGTGTCACATTGATGATATGCATCCCTTTTCCAATGGCACTTTTAAGTCCCTCCACCAACCATTCATGCGTAGGGGCATTGCCCGAGCCATAGGTTTCCAGGATCAAGGCCCCCAAGCCCGGGGTCGACAACATATTTTCAAACACCGACCGTGGCAGGCCCGGAAACAATTTCAATACGGCAACATTGGGATCCATTTGGGTATGCACTTTTAGAGGCTCCCGATGGCCCAGTGGCAATAAAAACTCATGTTGCACCTTTAAATGTACCCCTGATTCGGCCAAGGGCGGATGGTTCAGGGAAGCAAAGGCCTCAAAATGCTCCGCATTGATCTTGGTGGTCCTATTGCCGCGATACAGCTTGTATTCAAAATAAAGACCCACCTCACGGATCACAGGAGTGTTGTTTTCCCTTAAGGCGGCAATTTGAATGGATGTGATCAGGTTCTCCTTGGCATCGGTACGCAAATCCCCAATGGGCAACTGGGACCCTGTAAGAATCACGGGCTTTGCCAAATGCTCCAGCATAAAACTCAATGCCGAGGCCGTATAGCTCATGGTATCGCTCCCGTGCAGGATAACGAACCCATCATAGCGGTTGTAGTTGTCCCCGATCATCAAGGCTATTTCAGCCCAATGGGCAATATCCATATTGGAGGAATCAATGGGGGCCTTGAACGATTTGGTGTCAATTTCACAATCCAATTGGCCCAGTTCGGGAATGTTCTCCAATAACTTTTCAAAATCAAATGCCTTGAGCGTTCCCGTTTGATAGTCCTTGACCATCCCTATGGTCCCTCCCGTGTAAATCAACAAAATCCTTGTTCGTCCCATGGTCATTTTAATCTAATTATTGAAAGCACAACTAAAATACTAACCGCTTCTGCCCCTTTATACAAACGAATGCCCTTAGTGCCATCCCGTATCGGTCCAGGGTGCCTGTCTTTTGCACTCCCTAAATCCCAAAGACCTCCTTTGAATTTTCCGTAGTAATCCGAGCCACTTGATCGATGGGCATTCCATACAACTCCCCTACCTTTTGCAGCACCTTCAGTAAATAAACCGCATCGTTCCGCTTTCCCCTATGGGGTACGGGAGCCAGATAGGGCGAATCTGTCTCCAATACAATATGCTTGAGATCCACTTCGTGCAAAAATTGGTCGATCTTGCCATTTTTGAACGTGACAACCCCACCAATTCCCAATTTCATATTGAAGGAAATGACCCTTTCCGCCTGTTCCTTGGTCCCGGTAAAACAATGAAAGATTCCAAACAAATCGTCCCCCTTCTCCATTTCCAGCACATCAAAAATGGCATCAAAGGCCTCCCGGCAATGGATTACTATGGGTAGCTTATGCCTTTTTGCCAATTGAATCTGGTATTGAAAGGCTTCCCGTTGGATCGCCAAGGTGCCCTTGTCCCAATACAGGTCAATCCCTATCTCCCCAACGGCATGGAATGTGTGTTCGGCCAACATCTTTTCAACATGGGCGAGCTCTTCCTTGAAATTTTCCTTTACATGGGTGGGGTGCAGCCCCATCATCAAGTACACATGGTCCGGATATGTGTCCCTCAGATGAAACATGGCCTGTGTATAGGTGGAATCAATGGCCGGCACAAAAAAACGCTGGATTCCCGCATCCAATGCACTCTGGATCACGGTATCCCTATCCGCATCAAAGGCCTCACTATACAAATGGGTGTGCGTGTCAGTAATCAACATGCGGCAAAAATAGGTTTATCTTTGACAAAATTCCGGAATGACCTCACTCAAAAAGTTTCTTAAGGGCAAGAACTTTGTCCGTATCCCACTTCATTTTACCACCACCAATCATTTTGACATCAAAGCTGAAATCAATGGGGTTCCTGGAAGGTTTATTTTGGACACGGGGGCCTCAAACACCTGTATAGACCTAGACCGAATCACCTATTTCAATCTTGCGTATGAAACTTCCGAAACCAAGGCTGCAGGGGCGGGAGCCACTGATATGGACACGCTCATCTCTACCCAAAACCATATTAAAATTGGGAAATGGCAACGCAAACGACTTAAAATTGTGTTGTTGGACCTCGTTCATGTAAATACAGCCCTTAGTTCACATGATACTGACCCTGTTGATGGAATCATCGGGGCGGATATCCTTAAAAAGGGGAGGGCCATTATTGACTATAGGCACAAAGCGCTCTATTTATGGGATAAGAAGTAACCCCAATGCCAAAAAATGGGCTTTGTCGAACAAAAATGTCCGTTCACCCATTATCTTTTACCATTGCCCATGCCCACCCTAATTTTACAGTCCCAAATTATTACTTATGCTACGGAGAATCTACACACCGGTACTTCTATGTACCCTTGTTTTCATCAGTTGTACGGATGAGAACCATTTCACCGATATTCCAGAGGAAAGTCAGTTAGAACAGCAACTGGTGACACTTTATGGCTCACTGGACGAGCTCACCATGCCATTGGATGGTGACTATCAAAATATTCCACAAGACCCCAAGAATCCCATCACTTCAGAGAAAGTGGCCTTGGGACAACTCTTGTTCCATGAAACCGGTTTGGCACTTAGCGCCAAGAAAGAAGTAGGTATGGGCACGTATTCCTGTGCCAGCTGCCACCATGCCAAGGCTGGCTTTCAAAGTGGTGTCAAGCAAGGATTGGGTGAAGGAGGTATAGGTTTTGGATCTTTTGGGGAAGGTAGGACGATTTCACCCGACTACGATTCTGAAACGGCGGACATTCAACCCATCCGCTCCCCCTCGGCCATGAATGCCGCATACCAGAAAGTAATGTTGTGGAACGGACAATTCGGAGCCACAGGAGTAAATACGGGGACCGAATCACAATGGACACCGGACACACCAAAGGAGGCCAATACCCATGGATTTGAGGGATTGGAGACCCAGGCCATTGCGGGGCTGGACGTGCACCGTTTAAAGTGCGAGCCGGAAATGATCATCGATACACCCTACCAGGCCTATTTTGATGCCGCCTATCCCAATATTCCCCAAGAGGAACGCTATGGCAAGCTGCAAGCTGCATTGGCCATTGCCGCTTATGAAAGAACCTTACTGGCCTCTGAATCCCCTTTTCAACAGTGGTTGCGAGGCGATGAGACGGCCATGACCTATGATCAAAAGAAAGGGGCGGAATTGTTCTTTGGAAAAGCCAATTGCTTCGCCTGCCACTCAGGTCCCGGGCTCAACGGAATGGGTTTCCATGCCCTGGGCATGAACGACCTCCAGGGAAGCGATGTATTGGGCGAAGTGGATGAAGCCACTACTAAGGGTCGTGGTGGATTCACGGGCAACGCTGCCGATGATTACAAGTTCAAAACCCCTACCCTTTACAATTTAAAGGATGTCAAATTTTTGGGACATGGTTCAAGTTTTGGGTCCGTAGCGGATATCATTCGATATAAGAACATGGCGGTGGCCGGGAATAGCGACGTACCCACTTCGCAACTCTCAGAGCACTTTACCCCTTTGGAACTTACCGATGCCGAAGTTAGGCAGTTGACCCAATTTGTGGAGGATGCCCTATACGATGCCAATTTGGACCGCTATGTACCTGCATCCCTACCTTCAGGAAATTGCTTTCCCGTGGCAGACGAGCAAGCGAAAAATGATATGGGCTGTGATTAAATCACCCTAATTCCGAAAAAAGGAGAATACCTGTAGCGGAAGAACTGGCGAATACAACCGAAGCAACGCCTTGAAATAAAAAACGGAACACTGACAATACCGTTCAACTGGCATCCAAGACCGTTGTATAGTGAAAAAGCCCCTGGACCTGTCCAGGGGCTTTTATCATTTCTGAATGCACCATCCCCATTACAGTTCCAATGCCTTCTTGATATCGTTGTCCATCAATAGGTCCTCTGGGCTCTCCAAAGCTTCCTTTACGGTCACCAGGAACCCTACCGATTCCTTACCATCAATAATCCTGTGATCATAGGAGAGGGCCACATACATAATGGGGGCCACTACTATGTTCCCATCACGGACTATGGGGCGTTCCACAATATTGTGCATTCCCAGAATGGCACTCTGTGGGGGGTTAATAATGGGCGTGGACAGCATGGATCCAAATACGCCCCCATTGGTAATGGTAAAGGTGCCCCCGGTCATTTCATCCACTGTGATATCCCCTTCACGTGCCCGAATTGCCAATCGTTTGATTTCGGACTCAACACCCCTAAATGTCAAGTTTTCAGCATTGCGAACCACGGGCACCATCAATCCTTTGGGACCCGATACCGCAATACTGATATCACAAAAATCATAGGATACCATTTCCTTGCCATCAATCATGGAATTTACGGCCGGGAATGTTTTAAGGGCACGAACCACTGCTTTTGTAAAAAAGCTCATAAAGCCCAGGCTTACCCCATGCTTTTCCTTGAACGCCTCCTTGTACTGTTTGCGCAACTCAAAGATGGGGGTCATGTCTACCTCGTTAAAGGTGGTGAGCATGGCCGTCTCATTCTTGACCGATACCAAACGCTCGGCCACTTTTCGTCGTAACATGGAGAGTTTGGAGCGGCTCTCCCCCCTACTGCCACCAGAGGGAGTCCCCATGGATGGCACCGCATCCATGGCATCTGCCTTGGTGATGCGACCGTCCTTGCCAGTACCTTTTACCTGACTGGGGTCCATTCCCTTTTCATCCAATATTTTCCTCGCCGCCGGGGAGGCTGTTCCTGAGGCATAGGTAGTTTGTTCTTTTACAGGGGCGGCGGGTTCGGCCGGTGCCTTGGCCGCTGGCTTTTCTTCCGCTTTTGGTGTTTCCCCTGCCGTTCCCCCTTCAGGTTTTTTGGCACTGGTATCAATCAAGCATACCACGGCCCCTACGGCGACCGCATCCCCTTCTTCGGCCTTGAGGGTAATGACCCCGCTCTCCTCTGCCGGGAGTTCTAGGGTTGCCTTATCGGAATCAACCTCGGCAATGGCCTGGTCTTTTTCCACATAATCCCCATCACTGACCAGCCATTC
>JBFOLQ010000133.1:0-3861 GCA_040830145.1 Flavobacteriaceae bacterium
TAAAAAAAAAAACCGCCATTACGGCACAATATTTTCAATAAAGGAATCCGTCACAAAAGGGGATGAATATTGGGAGTTAGGAGTTAAGAGGTAGGAGGTACGGGCCAAGGGGCATGAGCCAAGAGGATAGAAAAAGAAGACAGACACGCCCTACGTCTGACAGTAACCCATGCTGAGCCTGTCGAGGCAAGCGGTCATTCGTCTTGTATCTTATGTCTTTTTGATGCTGATTTATATTGAATATACTGTATGTTGACACTTGAAATTTAATGGATTCGAATGAGGATAGAACACCTGGCTATCTGGGTAGTGGACTTGGAGAGAATGTCCTCTTTTTATGAACGGTATTTTGATGCCCAAAAAGGAGCGCTATACCACAATCCCAACAAGAACTTTTCATCCTATTTTTTGCATTTTGGGGATGGGGCGAGATTAGAACTCATGCACAATCCCAAAGTGCCTTTGATGGTGGAGCAACGCAATGAACGGTTGGGCTATGTCCATATGGCCATTTCGGTGGGCTCCAAAGAAAAAGTGGATGAACTTACTGAACGTTTGGACGGTGATGGTTTTGAGATAGTGGGGAAACCTAGAACAACTGGAGACGGGTATTATGAGGGCATTGTGCTAGACCCAGAAGGAAATCGAATAGAAATTACGATATAATGGCTGCGTCCTTGGACCCATATGCAGCCCTTCGATTTAGGGAATTCAACATTTTTTTACTGGTACGCTTTGCCATGGTCTTTGCATGGTCCATGCAATTTATCGTTATTGAATGGCAGGTATACTCGCTCACCAAAGACCCGCTTTCCTTGGGGATTATTGGGTTGATGGAAATTATTCCAGCCGTATCCATGGCCCTTTTTGCTGGGCATATTGTAGATCAGAACGAGAAGCGCGACCTACTTCTTAAATGCATCATGGGCTTTTCGGTGGTGAGTCTGGGCCTTTTTTTGATTACCACACCTTCAGCCGTTGCCCACTTCAATTCAAAACAGACCTTGTATATCATATATGGCCTAGTTTTTCTGGGAGGATTGGTGAGGGCATTTATTGGTCCAACCATTTTTTCGTTAATCGCTCTGATCGTTCCCAAGAAGATATACCCCAATGCAGCTACTTGGAGCAGCTCAACATGGCAGGTAGCCTCAGTGGTAGGACCCGCCTTTGCGGGATTTTCCATTGGTTGGATTGGGGTACATTGGTCACTATGTATCATTTTTGGATTTTCGGTACTGGCCTTTATCTTTTTATTGCGGATTACAAGAAAGCCCATCCTGAATCCCAAATTGGGGGAGCCTATTTTACAGAGTCTCAAGGATGGTCTTCGGTTTGTGTTCAATACAAAGGCTATTTTTGGGGCACTCACCCTGGATATGATTGCGGTGCTTTTTGGGGGGGCGGTGGCCCTTTTACCCATATATGCCCAAGATATTTTAAAAGTGGGGTCCGAGGGGTTTGGCATTTTAAGGGCGGCACCGGCAGTGGGCGCCTCCATTACCATGCTGTTGTCTACTCGTTTCCCCCTGCATAAAAATGCCGGAAAAAAATTACTTTGGGCCGTGTTCGCCTTTGGTATTTGCATTATCGTGTTTGGCCTTTCAAGATTGTTCTGGCTCTCGGTAATTGCATTGTTCATAAGTGGTATGGTCGATGGGGTGTCTATGATTATTCGGCAAACTATTTTGCAATTGAGGACCCCGGATACCATGCGGGGTCGTGTAGCTTCGGTCAATTCCATTTTTGTGGGCTCTTCCAATGAGTTGGGAGCCTTTGAAAGCGGCTTGGCGGCCAAGCTTATTGGAACCGTGCCCGCCGTTGTTTTTGGGGGCGTCATGACCGTGCTTACCGTTGGGGCCACGGCATGGGTTTCACCAAGCTTTAGGAAGCTGGATCTAACAAAGGATGTAGAGGAAGGAACCTAGGATTAAAGCCATTGTCGGGGGATTTTTAGAGATAGTGAACATAAGCCTGATGTGGGAAGCATAACCATTTTTATGTAGCCACTTTGAAATATGGAAGGAAGGATTGTGGGAATAAGCCGACATGTATAGCGTTAAGGGCAAGCCTTATTCTGGGAACACAAAGACCACGTGGTTTGTTTTGCTTCAAACAACATTGATTGTCAATCTATTGAAGACAAGTGGCAAGATTGTTACAGACCCATGGGTATGGAGACAGGAAAAGCCCTACGCATAGGTTTTGGGCCGTAATTTTTCGCCATCAAAAACGGCATAGGTGTAATAGGTAATCCAATCCCCCAAGTTCACATATGTGGATTGTTCGTTTAAGGCGATTTCCAAGGGAAGATGCCGATGGCCAAAAACAAAATAATCGTACTGCTGGGTCTCCAATTTTCGCTTGCAATATTGCACGAGCCATTCTTTGTCCTCCCCCAAAAACTGTACATCCTCCTCTCCCGATATGGCCTTATTCTTGACCGATAAATATTGGGCCAAACGCACTCCCCAATCTGGGTGAAGCCATCTATAAAGCCATTTAGAGAAAGGGTGGACAAATACTTTCTTCATGCGCTTGTAACCATGGTCTCCAGGTCCCAGCCCATCCCCATGGCCAATGAAGAATGAAGTTCCGTTAATTTCAAATTGTTGGGGCTTATGAAATACGGGAATACCCAATTCTTTTTCAAAGTATCCATTCATCCAAAGGTCATGGTTGCCCACAAAGTAATATATGGGCGTTCCGGCATCGGCCAGCTCAGCCAGTTTTCCCAAAACCCGCACAAATCCCTTTGGGACCACGGTCTTGTATTCCATCCAAAAATCGAAAAGATCACCCAACAGAAAAATAGCCCCGGCATCGCTCTTAATGGTATCCAACCACTGCACAAACTTTTTTTCACGGGGCAAACTTTCCTCGGGAGTCGGAGCTCCCAAGTGGTTATCACTGGCGAAGTATGCCTTTTTTCCTAATGGCAGTTGTAGCGTTATCATGCGCACGCCAAAGATAAACAAAGTGCCTTTGACAAATTCTGGTTTAGGGATTGGTTTCGTTAAAGTAATCACTTCGGCAAGTAAGATAAAAACCTAACTTTCTAACCATATTCTGAATTCCTTAGTTACTGAAGTGCTTGTAATGGCATGTTGTTTAAGGCCTTTGATATGTAGTGCAAGTCGATTCTTTGAATAGGGTTCAATCCTTTCAATATGTTTGATGCCCACAATTTGACTTCGGTTTATTTTAAAAAAATATTTTGGGTTGAGCTGACCCACCAAAACACCAATACTTTTTGAAATACTATGTAGATGACCGTTGGAATCAAATATCTTGCAGAAATCTCCATTTGCCTGAATAAAACTTATCTGGGAAGCTTCCAATAGTTTGATGCCGCCTCGCTTTTTAATGGCAAAACGTTTTTTATACGTACCATCCTTAGCTGAGAGCAATTTCTGCAACTGCTTAAAAATCCCCTTTTCCAACATTTTTGGTTGAAATAATTTTTTGAACTTTTCCAGGGCCGATCGTAACTCATTTTCTTGATAGGGTTTCAGGATATAAGCAATTCCATTGGTCTGAAAGGCTTCTAATAAGTGTTCATCATAGGCAGTGCAAAATATAATCGGAGTCTGCGTCTCTATTTTGCGGAATACTTCGAAAGAATTTCCATCTAGCAATTTTATATCCGATAAGATTAGATTGTAATGTGGGTTTTCTGCCAATAATTCTATACCTCCCTTTACAGTTCGAGTGCTATCCAACAAAACAGATTCCCCAAAATAATCGATTAGATACTTGACCAATTTTTTCTTTGCGGGAATTTCGTCTTCCAAAATAAGAATGTGCATGATTTTATTCGTCTTATTTTACCAAGTTCAATAAGGGTAGAACTATAGTGAA
>JBFOLQ010000134.1:0-4506 GCA_040830145.1 Flavobacteriaceae bacterium
CGCAATGAGAAGAAAAAGGGCATCGGCCAAGATAACCCCAAGGTCAAATATCAAAGCTGCCCTAAACCCCTTGATAACGCTTGTTTCCAACAGCACAAAAAAAACAGGGCCAATCATAAAGCTTAACAAAAAGCCCAATGGAATCGCTGCCTGTATATCTTCGAGCATATTGGGGTTACATTCTTTTTACGGTGCCTCCAAAGACCGTTTTCTCATCCATTTTGGCGGGATCTCCGTGTACCAATACCTCCCCTCCGGCCTTTACGGTCGCCTTTACATAATTTGATGCGTGTATTTCGGCCTTAGATCCGGCATTCACATTGACCGTGGAAAATTTGGTAATAAAATCCTTCCCATAATATATGCCTCCCGTATTGATGGCGACATCCTGTACTTCTGATTTTCCTGTGGTTCTTACCACACCCCCCATCACGGATTTGACAAGCATTTGTTCTACTTCGGCATTGATTTCCAACTCGCCCCCTTCTTGTGCCTTTAGTTCAATGACATCCTGTTCTATGGTCCCCTCCGATGTAATTTTGGCATCTTCATTCACATCTATTACCACGAGTTCTTCTGTATAATAAAGATCAACAAATGTTCTAAAGCCACTAAAAAGTTTATCTATTTGCATTCTGACCTTCAAAATGCCATTATTGTTCACAATGGAAACCTTTTGCGTATTGGCTCCTGTAATCACGGCTTTGTTCTCAGTTGACTTTATTAGTTTGATGGAAAGTCCATCGTAGGCCTTAATTTCAGTAAAGACATCCAATTGATGTGTAATCTTATCTTCCTGGGAAAGAACAGGGAAGGTCAAAAGAAAAAAAAGATATATGAAGAATGCCCTTACCATACTGTATGTTTTCTGAAAAAGGAATTTCCTATTCATGACGTCCCAAAAGGGTAAAATCCAGGTGTCGTTTCACCAAATCCGTATCCTTTACCATGACCCGAACCTCATCACCCAATTGGTATACCTCATTGGTACGCTCTCCAATTATGGCATATTCCTTTTCATCAAAGATAAAATAATCGCTTTTTATATCACGAATCCTAACCATTCCCTCACACTTGTTCTCAATGATTTCCACGTAAATTCCCCATTCGGTCACTCCACTTATGACCCCTACGAACTCTTCATCCTTATGGTCTTCCATAAACCGAATCTGCATATACTTTATGGAGTCGCGTTCGGCATTTGCCGCCAAGCTTTCCCTATTGGAGGAATGTTTGCACTTCTCTTCAAACGATTCTGCCTTGGGGATACCCCCCTTTTCCAGATAATGCTGTAACAACCGGTGCACCATTACATCAGGATAGCGCCTAATCGGTGAGGTGAAATGGGTATAGTATTCAAATGCCAGGCCATAATGACCAATATTTTCTGTAGTGTATATGGCCTTGCTCATACTACGAATGGCCAGGGTATCCACTAAATTTTGTTCTTTTTGCCCCTTGACATTCTCCAACAATTGGTTCAAGGAATTACTAATTGTCTTTTTGTCCTTAAAGTCAATACGATGCCCAAACCTTGAAATAATTCCGTTCAGCGCATGCAGTTTTTCTTCATCAGGATCATCATGTACCCTGTACACAAAAGTCTTTTTTGGTTTTTGCTTCCCAATGAACTCTGCCACCTTTCTATTCGCCAAAAGCATAAATTCCTCAATCAGCTTGTTGGCATCCTTGGATTCCTTAAAATAAACCCCAATGGGCTCATTCTCCTTGTTGAGATTAAACTTGACCTCCACCTTATCAAAGGATATGGCCCCTTGTTGCATACGTTCTTCCCGCATGGCCTTGGCCAACTGATTCAATATAGTTATCGCCTCCACAATATCATCTGACACCGTGTACGCACTCTTTCTGATGGATATGCCTTCTGGAATAAGGTTTTTACCAGTCTCTATTATGTGTTGCGCCTCCTCATACGCAAATCGCTCATCTGACTCAATAACTGTTCTGCCAAACCATTGTTCCTTAAGGTTTCCTCTTACATCCATCTCAAAAATTGCCGAGAATGTATATTTTTCCTCTTCCGGCCGAAGTGAGCATGCCATGTTTGAAAGTACCTCAGGCAACATAGGTACCACCCTATCAACCAAATATACTGATGTGGCCCGCTCATACGCCTCATCGTCCAATATGGTATTGGGAACCACATAATGGGATACATCCGCGATATGGATTCCTATCTCATAATTTCCGTTTTCCAATTTTTTAAAGGAAAGCGCATCATCAAAGTCCTTTGCATCTTTTGGATCTATGGTAAAGGTCAAGTCGTGGCGCATATCCCTCCGTTTCTTGATTTCCGCCTCCTTAATACTTGTATCCAAGGTTTTGGCATATTGCTCCACTTCATACGGAAATTCATAGGGAAGTCCGTATTCTGCCAAGATGGAGTGGATTTCCGTATTGTGCTCCCCTGGTTTTCCCAACACCTCTACAATTTGCCCATATGGGGAGTCCGCGGTCTCAGGCCAATCAGATATACGCACCAAAACCTTATCGCCATTTTCTGCCTTGGCAATTTTTTCCTTGGGCACAAAAATATCAGTGTACATTCTGGAATCGGTTGGCCTTACAAAAGCGAATCTAGCCTGCATCTCCACGATGCCCACAAAGGTGTCCTTCTCGCGTTTCAACACCCTTGCTATCTCCCCTTCCAGCTTTCTTCCCTTCCTTCTTGGATAAATGTAGACTTCAACCTTGTCCCGGTGAAATGCCCTGTTCAGTTTTCCCAAAGGAACAAATACATCATCATCCAAGCCGTCCACTATAATATAGGCATTTCCCCTTCCCGTGATATCCACTATTCCCTCATGTAGGGTCTTAATGGATGAAAGGGCCTTATATCTTCCCCTATCTATTTCCTGTATGCGCTTGCTTTCCCTTAATTGTCCCAACCGCTTGATAAGGAGGTTACGGTCACTCGTGTCCGTAATGCCAAGTTTGGCAGCAATTTGTTTATAGTTGAAGCTTTTTTTAGGCTCTTTTTCAAGTATTGTAAAGATTCCTTTGGTAACCTCCTTTTTTCGTTGGTTTCGAACCTTTTTTTTCCTCCTCGACATGAACGTCCAATTTTTGGGCCGAAAATACGAATTATATCTGCAGGGTCTCTCAGCGTGTTTCCATTAAGGTCTGGGGCAAAGGGTTGTCAACAAATTATTGAACACTTAATTTTTATTTTCTTTTTATTTATTTATCAATGGTGGTTATTATAGGATGTTGAAAAGGATGAAAAAAAAAGATGCCATTATTTGCAATCAATGCAACAACATATTTTATTGACAAAATATACCATCCTATAAAATCTATAAATCAAAGGATTAAACATTGTTTCAACAAGAGTTGATAACCTATATGAACAACAAAATGGTGATAAGTAATACTGCCCCCATTGTTAAGAAATAGGTGCTTCCGCGAAAACAAAAAGTTATTAAGTATTCGAAAATAAGTTTGCTCAGTTACGATGAATTATTATACTATAAATAGAACGAAAAGACAAGATTTTATTTTAAAAGATAGGGGAAGATTATTAACAAGCTGTCCATAAAAATTAAAGGAGTTGTCAATACCATGGAATTCGTATAAGGAGAAATAAACATGGCTCCAACACAAAAAGGAAATGGTCACATTATATATGGGTTTGCAGCTATTCCTATGAAGAAGGGTCTTTAGGGATTATCTGATTAAATGCTACCTTTGAATAAAGAAACACTAGTCGCCATGAAAATTTCAATTGGGAACGATCACGCAGGGACTGAGTATAAATTGGCCATAATTGGGTTGTTGAAATCAATGGGAATGGAAGTTTCCAATTATGGTACGGATGGATCGGACAGTGTTGACTATCCAGATTTTGTGCATCCGGTGGCCTCTGACGTTGATAGTGGAAAAGTGGATATTGGCATTGTTATTTGCGGTAGTGGCAACGGTGCAAATATGACCACAAATAAATACCAACAAGTGAGAAGTGCATTGTGTTGGAACAAAGAAATTGTGCAACTGGCCAGGGAACACAATGACGCAAACATATTGAGCCTTCCTGCACGTTTTATTTCCTTGCCACAGGCCTTGGAAATGGTACGGGTTTTTTTGAACACCAATTTTGAAGGGGGAAGGCACGAAAGAAGGGTTGAGAAAATCCCCTGTCAATAGAACGCTTGTGCAACGCTATGATGAGAAGGAAATTTTAAGGGATTTCAACATCAAGGAAACCCCAGCCCGGCTTCTTGTGCTCCGTCATTTTATAACTTCGAAAAGGGCATTCTCCCTTAGGGATTTGGAGCAGCATCTTTTTTTTATGGAAAAGTCAACCCTTTTCAGAACATTGCTGTTCTTTGAGGGAAAAGGCCTAGTGCACAGTTTTGTGGTAGAGGAAGGAATAAAACACTATGCATTATGTGACAAGGCGTGTGCTGTGGAACATCGCCATGATGAACATGCACATTTTAAATGTAGGGAATGTGGGATTATTCTATGCCTTCCGGTTCACGGTGA
>JBFOLQ010000135.1:0-9004 GCA_040830145.1 Flavobacteriaceae bacterium
AAACAATAGGCAATTATAACAAAGACTATTTGGGAGCCTTTATGTCTCCGTTTTCTAGAGATTTGGAAAATGCCGATTTGGCAATTATTGGCGCTCCTTTTGAAAAATCGGCACCAATGAATGCTTCCCATAAATATGGCCCATCGGTTTTAAGACGACTGTCAAAAAACACCATGGGGACCATTTCAGATAGGTATGATATACCCTTTGATTGGTGTAGAATTATTGACTACGGCAATATTGATACCTATGGCATTTTCGATCTCAGTGCCGAGATGGATCATTTGGTAGAACATTTAATGAAAATAACTGCCGAACATGGAATTACCCCATTGGTATGGGGAGGAGATCATAGTGTCTCCTATGCCCCAATAAAGGCTGTTGCCGATTTACATGGCCCCGTTGGACTTATTCATTTTGATGCGCATTTTGACCTTTTGACCGAAGCGGATTTTCCATATCCGTATACCTCAGGACATCAATTTGCCAAGTCCTTTGCCGAGGGCTCGCTAGATCCTGAACGGATGATAACCATGGGAATTCGTGGAACGATGACGCCTTTGGTAGGAGGGCATGCGGATAATTTTGGAGTGACTTGGCATTCCGCCGACGAATGCAGGGAAATAGGCGCCAAGAAAATGGCGAAGAAAGTATTGGAAGTTGTTGGGGATGGCCCCGTTTATTTGAGTCTTGACCTTGATAGTCTTGATCCTGCCTTTAACTCTAGTAGTTCGGCGGTGGAACCCTTCGGACTGACAACGTGGTTTATTTATGATGTTATGCGATATGTGCGCAAAGCGGGTGTCAATTTAGTCGGGGCAGATGTTGTGGAATATGCTCCGCAAAACGATCCAACGGGAAGAGACGGGTATCAGGCAGCAGGTCTTAGCTGGCAATTGTTATGTTGGCTGGCGGATGAAACCGCTAAAAGAAATAAAGAAAAACGTTCAACTGAATGGGACAAGGGTTTTGGTAATGTTACCCTCTAAAATGATCAAGAATACGACTATGACACGAAAGGAAAACCCAGATTTTTTAGAAAGAGTTTATAAAGCTATATGGCAGGCATGTGGAGCTACGGAGGAACACGCTGAAATAATGGCAAAAGCGGTATCGGCTGGTGATCGTAACGGGAAGATGGGTCAGGGTATGGCTGTGATGGAGATTCCCTTTTTCATGTGGGAACATAACATGTTGGACATTAACGCGGGTCCAACTGTAGAACAAGAAGGTAAAAACTACGTTGTAGTTGATGGGAATCGGGGATCTGGACAATGGTGTGCTTCTTTTGCTATGGATCAAGCAATCAAGAAAGCAAAGGAGAATACGTTCGGAATTGCTTTTATGAGGAACTTCAATGATATTGGATTCCAGGCAGGATATATACGTAAGGCATTGGAAGAAGACATGATTGGTGTCGGTACGGTCAATACAGTTCCATTAACCGCTCCATATGGAGGGATGGAAGCAAAGGTAAACGCCTCCCCATTCACGGTGGTTTGTCCATCGGACAAAGAATTACCTATAATCTTTGATACGGCAGTTTGCGAGGCCTATGATTATGATATGGTCATGGCGGCCGAAGATAATCGAAAAATGGACAAGAAATTATTGGTTGACCCAGTTACCGGTGAGCTCACGGATGACCCTAAACCGTATGTAGTCCAACCTTACGATCGTATCTCTGAAATATCTGCCCCAACAGCATTTTCCAGTCCTAAACTATATGGATTCAATGTTTTCTGTGAAATAATGAGCTCTTTATTGACCCCAGGTGGAAAGCATGTTAATCAACTTCCCTATCCTGCAAGTGAATATATGAAACACGACGATGCTACCAGTGTGGGAGGAGGGTTCTTTATGGCAATAAATATTAAAGATTTGATGCCTTTTGAGGAATTTACCGCTAAATCGGATAGCTACATTCAATCCATCAAAGCTTGTAAACCAGCACCTGGTTTTTCTGAGGTTTATTTGCCCGGTGAAAGAGGGCAAAAGAACGAAAAGAAGTTTCAAGAAGAAGGCGTTCCTTTTCGAGTATCGGCTTGGAACAAGTTGGTTGAGAATGCTGCTAAAGTAGGTATTGATATTGAGGATTTAAGATAAAATTTGAAGTGTTTCTTAAAAAACGTGAATAATGTTTAAGCGGCCCATAAAGAAAGCTGGTTGGTCTCATTAGGGGCAATGTTCAGGGACGGTTTTTTTAGCAGGAAGCAATAGACGACCAAAGCACCTGAGACATTGACCAAGAAGCCCTTCACGGATCGATGTCTTGTATGCTCCAGTTTACAGATATTCTTGAGTTCGTCATTGACGGATTCCACCAACGCCCTCTTCCTTGCCCGTTTGGTTTCTAGGACTCCCATATCGGGGACCTCGGCAAGTACTGATCCATCATAGGGATTAAGAACCTCAAAGGTCTTCCCATCATCCGCGGGAACCCGCTCCCCATTGATATAGGCCTTATCAACGATTACATCAGACCATTCCTTCATTTACAACTTTTAACGTTCAAGATGTTTAAGACACAATAGAAAGATATCAATTACATCCCTAAAACCCATATCGTAAAACTTCTTTTGCAGGATATCCCTATAATTTACGAGTGGGAATTGGTTTTCTCCCGTAACTTTCTCCTGATATAATAGGAAGGTGTCAACCCCGTTTGCTTCTTAAACGCCTTGTAAAAGGCCGAGGAGGAATTGAAGCCGGAAATATCGGCAATGTGGTCTATGGTATACTCCCTAAATTCGGCGTCCGTTTCCAGTCTTGACAATACGTAATTGGTTCGGTGGCCATTGATAAAATCAGAAAACCTACTCTGATAGTGGCCATTGATGGTGCTGGAAAGATAGGTAGTGTTGGTCCCCAGTAAATGGGCCAGTTTGGCCAAGGTCAGCCCCTTGTCCAAAAACAATTGCCCATCCATCCCTTTTTCAATACGGGACACCAAATCCTTGTTGATATCGGCCCCAGTAGGTGCCTTGACCGATGGTGGCCTTCTTTTCCCTGCTAGGACCAATGCCTGGTTCTTGGTATACAACAATTCGTTTTGTTCCCTTTCACGTTTATAAAAAACCCATACGGTAACCACCATAATCGTTAAAAAGGATGCCAAAAGGATGGCCAACAGCAATTGTCGTTTTTGCCTCCTATTGTTGAACAGGGCATGTTGGTTCTCTTGTTGCAATAGTTTTATCTCCAGATCCTTTCTATCTGATTCATACTTTTCAATCATTTCTGTCACGGCTTCATCCCTATGCAATTGTCGGATGGAATCCGTATGTTCCAAAAACCGCCTCAGGTACCGTTCCCCATTTTCTATATCATTCATCCTATAGTAGGCCATGGACAGTCTTTTGTACAGGGTATCACGTACTTCCATTCTTGCCAAAGGCAGGGCTTTGTAATAACTTTCCACGGCCTTCCCATACCTGCCATCCAAAAAAAAGGCGGTGCCCATATCCCTGAACAGTAACGGTTCTTCCCCTCCCAGTTTCATCCTCTGGGTTTCGGAAAGTGCTTTTTCCAAGTATACAATGGCCTTGCCATAGGCTTTGTTTTGAACGTAATAGTGCCCTAAACGTTGGTAAATGGTGGGAATAAAAAAATCGAGCCCGTTTTTGGAGGCCAAGGCAACGGCATTGACAAAGGAACTTTCGGCCTCTGATCGATTGGCGTACAGTTCTGCCATGTTCATTTGGGTGCTTATGTATACACAGAGGTTCTTATAACCCAGGGCATCTGTATTGTATCGCAGTGATTGCCGATAGTAATCCTGTGCTTCCGTTTCCCGTTTCAATTTGGATTGAATCATTCCCAATCCATTGTACACAATGGCCATGTTGACACTGTCCCCCTCTTTTTGAAAATGCGGAATCGCCCATAAGAATGCCCTGTTCGCTTTAACGAAATTATCATTCAAAAGGGCATAGCCCATAAAACTATGGGTAAGACCCAGTGTTTTTCCATCCAATGACAGGCTGTCCATGAGATTTAGGGCCAAAAGGTTTTTAGCGGTCAAATATTCGCCTTGCATCAATTTGGCCGAGGCCTTGGCCACTCTGGCCTTTCCCATTGATCGCCTGTCTTTTGCCTTGCTTGAGATATCATAGGCCTTTTCTGCCAGCACATAGGCCTTATCGGTATCCCTTGACCAATATTCCAGGGAAAGGTCCAATAGGGAATCCACTGTCCCTTGGGCCGTACCACAAAGGTGTAGCAGGATTACAAGTAGGACACAAAGGACTTTTGCCTTTAGATAATCAGAAAAGTTCACTCCTCCGGCAATGCCTCAAATTCCCTTCGCCGATCGTCAAACCATTTTTGCATGGCTTCCGGCGATTGCATAAGTCCTTGCATGGCTTCCATGGCCTTTACATGGGCTTCATCACCTTTTTGGAACATTTGGGTTCCATGTTGTTTGCTAAGTGCCGCCATTTCCTCAAAGGTATTGGCCCGAAACTCCGTATCACAGGCCCCACCCAATTGCTTGCATGTCATTGTTTTCACAGGAATACATTTACGTTACATAATTGATTTAAAATACTATACAAAAACGAGTTTATCTTCCATACGCTTGGGTCTTGATGCTTGACCCTTACTTCTCTTCCTATCCGTTTTTTATCGGTTTTGGTTTTCAACAAGAAAGGTTCCCAACCTATCGAATACGGAACCCCAGCCGTTGTAAATCCCCATTTTTTCTTGTTGGATCTTATACGCTTCCGTGGGATGCACCACATGGAACATAAATTGGGTCTTGTCCCCATCTGCCTTAAATAGTGCCTGGATTTCCACCCCTTCGGTCATGGGCCTGAAATTGGCCGTGGACACTATTCTCTCAAATTCGACAATCTCTTTGTACACCCCCTCAGAAATAAATTCATTTCCGTCGGGCATGGTCATGACATATTTCCATGTACCCCCCACATGGAAATGGTGTTCGGCTATCTCGGTGGGCATCCCTTGGGGGTTCCACCATTGCATAAGGTGTTCCGGCTGTGTCCAAGCCTGCCATACCAAGGCCAATGGGGCATCAAATGTCCGTTGGATGGTAACTGTTCGCGCATCCAAGTTGTTCGTGTTATCCATTCGTATTGTTGTTTGATTGTAATTTTTCCAAATAGGTGCCAAGGGAATCCAGTCGTTCTTCCCAGAGATTTTGGTACTGTTCTATCCACATAAATGCAGGAAGGAGGCTTTGTGGCCGAATGATGCAGTAACGCTCCCGTCCCCGTCTTTCCAAAAGCACCATTCCGCATTCCTCCAATATTTTTAAATGTTTGGAAATAGCGGGTCGGCTAATATCAAAATGACCGGCCACATCATTAACGGACAAGGGTGCACTGGATACCAATTTAATGATATCCCTTCGTACCGGATCCGCTATGGCCTGGAACACATCCCTTCTCACAATAGGTAACCGTTTGGTTACAAATATAGGAAAATCAAATGGGAACCCTCTTTTAATTTTCCATCGATTTATAAATCAGGAGTGTTAACCCCGTTATTTCTTTCTTTTTTTGCTCGCCTTTGCCAACGGATTAAAATCCAGGCATTTTTGAACCCAAAATGCTAGTTCGGAATCCGTATCAAAGCCTTCTGGAGTGATAAAAACGAACCCTTTCATGGGGCGTCCCGTAAAATCCATGGGGAGGCATCCTTTCATTGTAAGGGCTTCTTCATAAAAGGATTCCCCAATACGGGCCATCAATAAGCTATCCCCGTATTTTTTATCGATATGGGTGCCGCACAACATCTTATCATCGACCATAAAACAAAGTCCCCCCATCATCTTCTTTTCCTGAAAGGCGACCTTTCTTTCCTTCAATGTATTTTTGATTCTGTCAGCCAAATAGTCATCGTATGCCATAATTACTTGCTTTATAATTCCATAACCTATTTAGGTCCCTACTACTTTTGATACAGTCCCTAACCATCCCCAGTGGTTTTATTCCCATCTTGTTTTCAAAGGATTATACAATATACCATTTTCAGATTGTGTTTTTCACTCTTTTAAGGCCGACACTTTTTTGAGATGTTCCTTAGCCTTTTTCCTTTCCCCCAAAACCAAATATGTTTTCGCCATTTTTTCATGAAGTCCAAGATTATTGGGATGGCCCTCAAGACCTTTCCGGAAAAGTTGTAGGGCTTGTTGATACATGCCGTGGGCAAGGTAGAAACTTCCATAGCGACTGTATAAAACAGGATTGTTATAGCGCCCCGACAAAAAATTATGTAGACCGAATTCCCCGTCAAAGGCCTTGAACTGTTTTACGTTATCCTCCCGCCAAGCCTCTAGAAACAGAAAATGTTTGGTATCCTCATGTACGTCCCCCAATATCCCATATTTTCTTCCCCGTTGGTGGTAAAACCGGTACAATGCACGTAGGCCACCAAATTCCTCAAATTCTTTTAGATTGTAAAATCGAATGGGACCATAGTCCTTAAAATAAAAATTGAGTCCCTCATTGATGGTTCTAAGCGGAGTGGAATGGTGGTTTTCGTTTTTCACCAAATCATACTTCCACATGACATTCGCTCCCTTATTGGAACGGAATATGGAATCCAATTGCCGCATGGGTGCAACCGACCATACTTCAACATCTGCCAAGGTAGCATACCCAAAATACGCTGTATCCTTGTTATTAAGGGCTTCTGACGCCTTGACCAAACGGGGTTCCGTAAGATGGGTTGGACTGGCCAACAAATATCCCTGAAACAAATCGGGATACATTCTCAGTATGGAGGGCATGATGCCAGCGGCCATTTCCCACCCAAAATAAAACCGCTGTTTTGAAGTTCTATAGTGGCCATCCACATACGTGACAAGGTCATGTTTTAGGAAGTTGATGAACTTTTGTTCATCTACATACAACAATTCGCGCCTTTTTTGATTGTCTGTCTTTATGCCCACAACAATAAACTCAGGGGCTTTGTTCTGCCAGCTTAAACTTTGTTGGTATGCAATGGCATTCAAAAAATACCGTTGACCGTCCATAATATATAGGGTTATATACCTTTTGTCAGAATTAAGATGGTAAGATTCGGGTAGATAGACATAGATTTCCCTTTTTTCATTTAAAATATGCGAAGACAGCTCAATTTGAGCTCCTATGACCAAAGGCCTGTTTTGTGAATTGCAGACGAACTGTATCAAGAGCAAAACAACTATGTAAATCAATTTCCAAAGCATACTTATCCGTTTAAACCCACACTATTCATTTTTAGGCCCATAAGACCATGTGCCCGAACCGGCACAATTTGTTCAACAAGAATACCTAACCTTTTTTAAAGCCTTAGGTAGTAGCATAAAAGGCCAAAACGATGATTATATGCTTCACCGTAAAGAACAAAATCCCCACCCAATAGGGACGGTATTCCTTATTGTTCCTTTTGTCCCATGCCAACAACCCCGGTAATATCACAAGGGTCAGTACAAATCCTGCATTCATGTTTTCCATGAATGAAAACCCCCACCAATAGGTGAAAATCCGACCCATGGCCGGTAAGGCAAACACCAGCGCCAAGACAATCATATACCGCATATGCAGGGCTATGTTCCCTTTATGATAGATTGCCAACAGGTAGAACAATAGCACTGAAATGATATCAGTGGCGGTCAGCAGGGTCAGTGGCAGATAGTTGTAACCCAACTGTTTTAGGAACAAGGGAACAAAGGAGATAAGCACCAAGACAAAGAGGACTTAGGAGATTTTACCCAAAAGTCTATGGAATCGAAATTTGTTTATTCTGATGCCCCCGGCCTGCACTATAAACAACACTATCCATAATGCAGAAACCACAAAGTGAAAATGCACGGCCTTCCCAGGGTCTTCCTCAAAATTTGGGAACGCTCCCAAATAGGTCTTTAAAAACCCCATACTAGTAATGGGAATCAAGAGCAATAATACAATCCCTATGTTTTTGTATCCTTTTTCCATAATGAATCCTCACCAAACGCTTATCATTCTAGGCCACCACATGCCTTTAGCGGCCAAAAAGATGCCCAAGGCCATAAAGAGCGTCAGCAACATCAGCAAGATGGCCATCCTTCTTTCTGCCTTTTTATTTCCACTTCCCATGGTCCTTAGATAGAGCTCCAATACCCCCAAGGGAATCAAAAAAGACCCAAAAGACCAATAATCGAAGAAATTTTCGATGCTAAATTCCAGCAGTTCCTCTATCCAAAACCAAGCCTTATAGCCAATGCGCAGAAACCAAACCCCACTGGCCGTGATAAAGAGCCGTAACGCCCATTTGCGATGCCTGTGTATCTTTCGCTGAATGGCGGACCGCCATGCCAGCATGGCAAAAATGACAATCAACAGGGCCTCCATGCTGATGGCAATATCCTGATAGATACTGCCAAAGGAGGGTCTTGGGCGTGACCAGGTCAAATACACCCCCCCTATGGCTATGATCACTACCAAGGGCAGATAGATACGGCCCATCCATTTATGGAGTGATCGATACTCCCGTTGAATCTTGGGGATTAATTGCAACGGACCGGCGGCAATGACAAAAACGGCCAGGATGAGATGGGATGCCAAGGTAAGGTTGCCCGTGGCATCCCCTTCCAAATAGCCATTGGGCATATGTTTGCCCCCCATGGCCCCCAAACCCTTATCAACAATGGTATACCCATGGTATATAGCCACATATAGTGCAAAGATCCATTGCCCAATAAGCGTCACCACAAACCAAAAAGTGACCGCCACCCTACCATTGAAGACCTTATCCATCATTCAAATCACCCATTTCATTTGCGTAATTACACATAATATGGGAAGGGGATCCACTGGTGGGGACAGTGATTTCTTTTGATTTATAAATTGGGGGAAAGAAACATTCAAATTGAGCTTAAAACCAGTGAAACCAACCCATTTTTATAGAATGTCCCAACCCATACCCGAGGGTACATCGCTGCCAAAAGTTACTTTTTTGTAACTAATGGAGAGCCCATGGTCCTTAATCATGGTTGTCCCAATTTTGTTATATTTCG
>JBFOLQ010000136.1:0-4184 GCA_040830145.1 Flavobacteriaceae bacterium
AAAACTACGATATTCCCATCACCAATTTTCAAACCATTCCCGAAGGCCCCGTTAGGGCAAAGCTCACTTTTGGAATGTTGGAGGGTGACCGTTCATTGGAAGGGGATGAACTATTAATGAAGAATACATCAGGGGATTATGTAAAACTGAGTACGGACACCCGTCCCGAAGATAACTTTTTCAACAGTCGGATTACGATGAACGGAGAGGACTTTTTGGATAGAAATCCCGCAAGCAGTAATACATTGGGGTATGACCTAGGTCTTTTTGAACTGGACAATACGGGCAATCAATTTTTGGATAACAACCAAACAAGCACATCCATCAGAATTGCCTCTACCCGGGAGTTGTTCAATTTTTATATGATTGGTTTTTCAGTTCACGTATGGGAGCCTACCCTTCAAGATTTTATGCTTACCAGTGAGTCTTACGATATTGCCCCCGGTGAAACCACGGTTCTTTCCCTCAATATTGACAATGGGTGGAACGATGATATCCAAGACCTCAACATTAGCACCATTATTCCCGAAGGATTTGATTTCGTCGGGGTCATTGGTCTTCCGGATGGAGTGAGTTACTCCTATGACGAGGATACACGGGTACTCACCTTTACAAAGGATAGTATAACGCTGGATGACACCGCTTTTTCCCTAAATTTTGAAGTAAGGGCCAAAAGTAGGTGCTTCTTTGTGGAAAATGATTGTCAGGATAGTATTTCCATCCAGTCAAACGCCACGTACAACGGCACCATCAATCCATCAGGATTTACATCCCTCAGTTCGCATACCAAGGACGCATGTGAGATTCACAATGATGATGCCACCACATTCAATGTTGACATGGGCGACCAAGGTTGTGATCCAAACTTTGTGGAGCAGACCTTTGAGTTGAGCGCCTGTGTATTTGATGGTATGATGGACCTCACAACCTATATCCCTGACGGAATGCCCGATAATGGTACGTACACATATACCTCAGGAAATGGTGGGGAACTCGACAATGGCATTTTTAACCCCAGAAATGCAGATGCAGGGCAACATTTGGTCACATATAGCGTTCCTGATGAAACATGTACTCGATCTTTGGAATTCCAAATTGATTTGAATAGGGACTGTCCCAATCCAAACTGTGAATTGGAGGACATCATTATATCAAAAGCCCTAACATTGAATGGCGACAATATCAATGATGTATTTCTAGTTTCTACGGAAGAGGATTGTAACTATACCTATGATATTACAATTTTCAATCGTTGGGGAAATATTGTCTATGAAAACCCCGATTATCAAAATGATTGGGAGGGAACAGCCCCTGAAAATGCCATGGGTGAAGCGTATACGTTACCTACGGGCACATATTATTATATCCTAAAGGTGGTGGAGTTGGATAACCAGGCAAAAAGTGGTTATTTCTATTTGGGTACTGATTAAGAACGGATGTCAATAAAACAATATTACATACTGACCCTATTGGGATTATTCCACTTCGTGGTTGCCAGTGGACAGCAACTGCCCCAATTTACCCAGTATATGTACAACACCATGTCTGTCAATCCAGCCTATACTGGTAGTAGGGGCACCTTGAATGCCACACTCTTATACAGGTATCAATGGGCCGGAATTGAGGGTAATCCGCGTACGGCCACATTGGCGGTACATTCCCCCATGAAGTACAATCGATCAGCCTTGGGAATATCTTACATCAACGATAGAAGCGGAGACGAACAGTCCCATTTTGCCTTTGCCAATTATTCCTATACCATTCCCATGGGACAAAAACTAAAACTTGCCCTGGGATTGAATGCGGGATTGGTCAACTATGGCTTCAAAAGAATTCCTGACCCCACCGACCCTTCCTTTTCCGGGGATTTTACGCGGTCTGCACCCAATTTCGGCGCAGGTCTCTATCTACATACCAATCATTGGTATCTAGGGGTCTCCACCCCCAGAATATTGACCACTGACCTCAATGAAGGGGAATTTGAGGCCTTGGAACGAAACAGTTATTACGGGATTGCCGGTGTTGTCATCAACATTAGCCCCACCATAAAATTCAAGCCCACCGCATTGGCCAAGATTACTAACGGTGCCCCCGCTAGCTACGATGCCACCGCCAGCCTACTTTTCTCTGAAAAACTATGGATTGGGGCCTCCTACAGGTTCAATGATGTGGACAATATTGGTTTCTTGTTGGATTATCAAGTAACGGATTTTATTCGGTTGGGGTATGCTTATGATCTGCCTAGGGGAGATTTCAACACCTATTCCAGCGGATCCCATGAAATTATCCTTATTTATGAGCTTTGGCCCAAAAAATTGGGTGGTATAAAATCACCGCGGTACTTCTAATCCGTCTCCATTAAACGGCAAAATCCTATCTTTAGGGAAATTACACATGCATGAGAGCACTTTATGGGGGATTCCTATTGTTCTTATTGGGTAGTGGTGCCCTAAGTTGTAGAACGGATAAGGGTTCTGAAAAAAAAATATCTGACCGGCAGGAATCCATCCTTACAAAAGTGGCCTACGCCCATGGTTTTGAACAATGGTCAAAGGTTCAATCCATTCAATTTACATTCAATGTAGATAGGGACACCTCCCATTTTGAACGAAGATGGTTATGGTGGCCAAAGACCAACCAAGTGTCCACCATCACAGGCAACGACACCCTTACATACAACAGACGGCAACTAGACAGTACATTGCACAAGACCAATGCGGGGTTTATCAACGATAAATTTTGGCTCTTGATGCCATTTCAGCTCCTGTGGGACCAAGAAAATTTCACCTACCAATATTTTCCTAAAAAAATGGCCCCTATCAGTGGGGATACACTGAATAAACTCACCATTGTCTATGATTCCATTGGAGGTTACACCCCTGGGGACGCTTACGACCTATATCTCGATGATACCTATTCCTTAAGGGAATGGACCTTTAGAAAGGGAAACCGGTCCCAACCCTCCCTCAACACCACTTGGGAAGCCTACAGGGAAACCAATGGCATGAAAATTGCAACCGAACATCAAAACCTTGAAGGGTTTCGGTTGTATTTCACTAATCTCAAGATAGATTAGTCATACCCTCCCTTTATCAACCATTTTTGATGAAAAAAAGAATTTGCTTTTTTGCCTCATTGCTATGCATTGTAAGTATGTATTCCCAAAACAACGGAAAAGGGGTAGTCGTGGACGCAGATACCCATGAAGTCCTGGAATGGGTAGAAGTATACAATCGTAAGGACCGTACCATAACCAATCGGGAGGGGAAGTATTCGTTCACCTCAAAATTAGACTCCATCAATTTTTACAAGCCTGGATACCATAGGGAAAGTACCACATTTTCAAAAATAGGCGATACCCTATCCTTACGGCCCATTCCACTGGAGCTTGACGAAGTGGTTGTCACCAATGCAAAAGGCATTTTTAAAAAAATGATGCACTCCCTTACACAAAATGGTGAAGGTCAATACCTCAACAGAAAGTTCTTTTTGAGAGCCGTGCAACATACAGATGATTCCATAGCGAGAATCATAGATTTTGAAGGGAAAATGAGAATGGGTGGCCAAGTCCATTTAAACGTAGGGAAACTCAAAAAAAATGATTTAAAAGTAGAAATTACGAATATGCGTTCCATAGGTATCGTCGCAGGTCCCATGGGGGCAAATCTGACCATGTCATCCTTTGGTGAACTATTGGAAATTTTGGCACTCCAGTTAAAGTTGGACCCAAAAAACTATGAAATGGTCGTACACGAAGCCGAAAATCAAGAAATGACCAGATTTGATTTTAACAATACTTCCTCCAAATTCGTTAGAAAAGGGCATTTACTATTCGACAAGGAAACGCATTCACTACAATCATTTTACAAGGAATCGAGCAGCCCAGATGTCAAATACAGTCAAAACAAACATTTACTATATAGAACCATAGGATACGAAATGGCCGTAACCTTCAAGAATATTGGGGAAATAAACACTATTTCAAATATGAAGTTTGAGGCAGAATTAGAGTTTACCAACAATGAAAAAACCAGGTTCCACAAAACCAAGGCGGTATATTTGGTAAGCTTTTATGATGACACAAAAACAGAAACTGTAAAAGGAAATTGTAACATTACCAAGGACATTTTTAAAATAAGGCACCCTTTTAAACCAGGATTTTGGAGTGCACAGAATCAATTGCT
>JBFOLQ010000137.1:0-4491 GCA_040830145.1 Flavobacteriaceae bacterium
AGATTCTGCCTTTTGGTTGTGCAGGGTAATAAGGGAATCGAGCCCCTGCCGTTGGTCTTCCCCGTAGGGGACATCCCCAATGACCGTAAATAGGGTGGTGGGGAGGGAGTCCTGTTCAGGCTTGGGAGTAGTACCCGTTTCCGGGTCTTTTTCCTTGGAAGCGGAATCATTGTTGCAAGAGGCCCCTATCAAGAAGATGACCAAGGCGAAGAATTGAAGCCGATAAAAGGATATAGGTTTCATGACATTCCTAAAAATAATAAAATGATACTAACAAAAACCCCTTTAGGGCGGAATGTTATCCCAAAGAAATGAAACAAAGGCCATCCATAAAGGATTATCCCTTTTTCTTGTCTGTCTGACGCATCATCCGGGCAATATCCATGGCTCCATGGTTTCCCGTCCGTTCCAGTCCATCGATAATGGCAGGATGGTCAAATTCCCGTCCCTGGGATAGTTTAAAGGCGGCGCTCACCTTTTTTATGGAAATGGAAAAACCAATGACCCCTTTGATTTGCCGAAGGGTCTTAGGTGACATATGATGGAGGGAAATGGGCCGTTCGGAGGCAGCTTCATACCGATCTACCAAACGGTGCAGGGCCGCCATTACCTCAGATTCCGTCAAAATGTTGAGTTGCCCATGCACATGGACGGCCACATAGTTCCAAGTGGGCACTTCCTCATCATGGTACCAGGAAGAGGACACATAGCTATGGGGGCCGTTAAAGATGCACAGTACCTCATGTTGGTCCTGAAAATACTGCCATTGCGGATTGGCCTTGGCGATATGGCCCATAAGAATGTCATTGCCATTTTCATCCTTTTCCAATTCAAGGGGAATGTGGGTGGCCCATGGCCGGCCGTCAACCTGGCTAACCAAAATACCAAAGCTATTTTGGGCGATAAATTCCCGGACTTCCCCTAGGTCTTTGTTCTCATATTTGGGTGGAATGTACATAGTGGTCTTTTACCAAAGATACAATCTGTTTGTTTGGAAGCGTGATTTGGTAAGGTGTGGAGCTTCTTGGCAACGTTTTCAAAAATAATACCTTTGCCCAGTGAAAAAGGCAACATTGACATCAGTTCATCCGGTATTGCCCGTCTGGGATGTTTCATTGGCGATGGCTTTTTATGTAGATAAATTGGGCTTTGTACTTGCCTTTTCAGATGTTCCAAAAGCCCCGACCTACGCCGGGGTACGGCGTGATGGGGTAGAACTGCACTTGCAGTGGCATGATCCCAAGGAGTGGGAACATACCGTGGATCGGCCCATGCTCCGCTTTATGGTACCCCAAATAGAGGTATTGTACCATGAATATGCCGCCCGTGATGTGTTCCATTCACAAACGGCCCTGCGGGATACCGCTTGGGGTACCCGGGAATTTGCCTTTTATGACCCCTTCAAAAACGGACTCACGTTTTATCGGGACCTGTAATGGGTTTTCTGGCCCGGCAATCCATTATGGGACTTAAGAATATGCATAGGGTCTAACCGCTACAATTGGGTATCGAAATTCTACAATTCGGTTTTTCTTGTTGGTATATACAAGCTTGTTCACCTCACCTTTGGGGCATCAACAAAAACGAACAGTCATGAAAACCCAATTTTTTCTTTTGCCAATACTCATGTTTTCTTGGGTAGTATCGGCCCAAACAGTAATTTCAGGTACGGTGGTCACGAAGGCGGGGGAAGGCCTTTCCGGGGCCAATGTCTATTTGGAAGGCACCTATGATGGGGCTTCCACGGACCAAAATGGTGTATTCCGCTTTGAAACCATTGAAACGGGCACCCAGACCTTGGTTATCTCCATACTTTCTTATGAAACCCATTATGAAATGGGTGATGTCACCTTTTTTAAGGACCTGAAAATTCAGATGGTGGAGACTATCAATTCCTTGACGGGTGTTACCCTGACCGCGGGGACCTTTGAAGCTGGGGACAACTCAAAGGCTTCGGTGCTGAAGCCATTGGACATTGTGACCACCGCCGGTGCTGCAGGGGATTTTGTTGGAGCCTTACAGACCTTGCCAGGTACCACAACAGTGAATGAGGATGGTAGACTGTTCGTACGTGGGGGTAGGGCAGAGGAGACCCAAGTGTTTATAGATGGACTTCGGGTTTTTCAGCCCTTCAATGCGTCCGCCAACAATATCCCGACCCGAGGCCGGTTCTCCCCCTTTCTATTCAAGGGCATTACCTTTAGTACTGGGGGGTATTCCGCTGAATATGGACAGGCGCTATCCAGTGTACTATTGCTCAACACCACGGATATGCCCGACCAAGAAAAAACCGATATTTCCGTCATGTCCGTGGGGGGTGGAATTGGCCATACCAAAATCTGGGCTGACAAATCCATAAGTGTAAATGCCCAGTATATCAATTTAGCCCCATATGAGGCATTGATTCCTTCTGACCAAGGCGTACAATGGAACGATCCCTATGAGTCGGTGGCTGGGGAGGCCGTTTTCAGGGATATGGGGGAAAACAGCATGTTCAAACTATATACGGGGTTCAACCGTGCCCAACTTGATATTGATCAAGAAGACATCAATTTTGAGGATATGGTGCGTTTCCGGTTAAAAAACAACAACCTATACCTCAATGCATCCCATAAATATTTTTTCGATTCAAATTGGACCCTGTTTTCAGGAGCCAGTGTTTCGTGGGATACGAATGACATTCTGCTGGAAGAAAATCAGATAGAGGCCAACGAAACAGCTTTCCATGTGAAGGTAAAGGCCAAAAAGGACTTTAGCAGTAGACTCCATCTCAATCTGGGGACCGAACTTTTCAACACTGATTATGAAGAATCTTTTTCGACACCGGATGTTACGGGTATTAACAGTGGTTTTGATGACCTGTTATGGGCAGGCTTTGCGGAAGGGGACATTTATTTTAGCAATGATTTTGCCATGAAGTTGGGTGCACGTGTAGAGCACAGTTCCGTATTGGCACAGACCACACTGTCACCACGGGCCTCCTTGGCCTATAAAAGCGGTGAAAAAGGACAGTTCTCCCTGGCCTATGGTGCTTTTTATCAAAATCCGTTGAACAGGACATTACTTTATGATGACACCCTGGACGCAGAGAAAACGGCGCATTACATTTTGAACTATCAATATTTGGACAATGGAAAGACGTTTCGGGCGGAGGCCTATTATAAGGATTATGACAAACTTGTAAAATACGATACGGAAATGCCTGTGTTCAACGCAATGTTTGAGAATTCAGGAAGTGGTTACGCTTCCGGAGTCGATATTTTCTGGAGGGACAATAAGAGTATTGACAACTTGGATTATTGGGTATCGTACAGTTATTTGGATACGGAACGGGACTATGAGAACTTTACGGAACGGGCCACGCCCAATTTTGCCCCCAGGCATAATTTTTCCTTGGTGACCAAGTATTGGGTGGAAGACTGGCGTTCACAGGTGGGACTATCATATAACCTTGCTTCGGGAAGGCCGTACAATGACCCCAATACCACGCAATTTATGGCTGAAAAAACCAAACCCTTTAACAGTGTGAGTCTTAATTGGGCCTATTTGATTGACCAACAAAAGATACTGTACTTTTCAGTCAATAATGCTTTGGGATTCCGTAATGTCAATGGATATCAGTATGCCAATGCGCCAAGCCAGGATGGCATTTATGAACGTATGGCCATTCGCCCGGCTGCCGATACTTTTTTCTTTGTAGGGTTCTTTTGGACCATCAGTACGGATGGTCAAAGCAACCAACTGGACAATTTATAATGCCTACAGTTCATCCTTCGCAATCTACAATTCAGCCATTGCAATTATTAAAAGGCACATAAAAAAATGAAATTTATACCATCAATAAAAAACAAACAGATTAAACCAACAAAACGAAAATCAATTTTGACCATGACCATAGCACTTATGTTCACAGTGGTATTTGCACAAGCCCGAGACGAACACACCATCACCGTTCATGTGGAGAATATTAAAAACAACGCAGGTAAGATAAATGTGGGACTTTATGGTTCAAAGAGTACCTGGCTGAACAAAATTGTCAAGGGAGCCAGAGGGGAGATTTCCGATACAGGTACCAGTTCGGTGGTTTTGGAAAACGTGGCACCCGGAACGTACGGTATTTCACTGTATCATGATGAAAATGACAACGATGAACTGGATATGCGTTTTGGAATGTTCCCAAAAGAGGCCTATGGCTGTTCAAACCAAGCTACGGGAATGTTTGGGCCACCCAAGTGGGAGGATGCCAAATTTACGGTGAAAGGGGACAAAACGATAACCATAAAATTATAGGGCAAATTTACCCTGGTCCCACAAAAAATATGGGCCCTATGGGCATCACCTTAAAATTTAAACTAGCCATGAAACAGATAATAGCATCACTTTTAAAATCAATCGGATTGGGCATATTGATTGGCACTGTCATTTTATGGATTGTTTATGGGCGTTTTCCTTCACTAATGGATATTGATTCAGATAAGATGATGTGGACTG
>JBFOLQ010000138.1:0-7212 GCA_040830145.1 Flavobacteriaceae bacterium
AGCATATTCGGGCTTTTCACAGCGAAGTCCCCTAGCGGCGACCCAAAGGAGATTCAGTGGGTTTGATGACCAAACGACATCCACCTTTATGGGACAGGGAGAACTGAAGTATAGATTGGATGACTTTATCCAAGGACTTTCCACTCGGGTAAGGTTTGATTATTTGAGAAGAAATGTCCATGGGGAACGGTTTGTAAAACCGTATGATGTTTGGGAGTATGACCCCAATCCTGATACCAATTCAGCTGATACGTTTCCCTATATTTTTCAAGGAACCCAAAATGCTAGAAGCAGTGTTGTGGATTCCCGCCGGGAATTTACCAGAATGGTGTCAACTTTTGGACTTGATTATCAAAGAAGTTTTGGAAACCATAATTGGACCGGGTTGTTTTTGATGGAATCCAATAAAACGGAGAACAATAATAGTGCGGTCAGGGGATTTGATTTGATTTCCCTGGAAGTACCCTTTTTGATATCGGCAGATCCCTCTACCTTGGAGTTGGTGCCCAATACCACAGGGGTTCTCAACAACGGTGCCAATGAGAGTGCCTTGTTGAGTTATATAGGACGTTTGAACTACAATTATGATTACCGTCTTTTTTTGGAGGCCACATTGAGGGTTGACCAATCAAGCTTGTTTGCCCAAGGGGAAAGAACGGGATATTTTCCCAGTTTTTCCGCTGGATGGGTGCTTTCCAGGGAATCGTTCTTGGAAAAGTATTCCCAGCTCGATCTTCTAAAGATAAGGGCTTCCTATAGCCAGGTGGGAAGTAACATTGGAATAGACCCGTTTCAATATCTGTCCACCTTTGAAATACAAAATGGGGTATATCTAATTGATGATGGTACGGGAATCATAAGTACAACCGGATTGGCAAACTCTGATGTAACGTGGTTTGAGAACAATACCTACAACCTTGGACTTGAAGGGAGGTTTTGGGGCGGACTGTTGGGTTTTGAGGCCGATGTGTTTTATCGTCTTACCAAGGGAAGGTTCACAAGGCCAACGGAGGGATACCCCACAACGTTCGGGGATACAAGTATCTTGCCGTTGTTGAATTTGAACGATTCAGATGATAGGGGGGTAGAGTTATTGGTGACCCATAGCCATAAAATCAGCGATGACTTTGCCTATCACCTAAATGCCAATATAACATATACAGAGAGTAAATGGGTTCGTTTTCAAGAGGATTTGCCCTCAGACCCTGAGGAAGTCGCCATTGTACAACGTGAAGGGAAAAGAAGAAACCGCTTTTTTGGATTTGAATCCGATGGTCTTTTTCAAAATCAGGAAGAAATAGACAACCATGCGGTACAGGATGAGAATGATAACCTTTCCCTTCGTCCTGGTGACATAAAGTATGTGGACCAAAATGGCGATGGGGTCATTGACTTTAAGGATAATGTGGAGTTGGGCCGTGGATCTTCGCCGGACATGTCGTACGGAATAGATTTGGGTTTTACATACAAGAACTTTACGGTGTCCGGCTTGTTCCAAGGGGCAGCTTTGTTTAATACTTACATAACAGCTGCTGCGGCTGCGCCCTTTTCCAATGAGTCCATACCGTATGATTACCATAAAAAATATAGTTGGACCCCAGATCCTGACGACCCGAACATCAATACCAATCCCAATGCCCAACTACCGTATATCACCGGTACGGGACTCAACCAAAATAGTCTTAAGGTGTCTGATTTTTGGCTAAAGGAGAATGACTACCTCAGGTTAAAGACCCTTAACCTTAACTATTCCTTCCCTAAAAAGACCTTGGAGAGAATAGGGGGTGTCAATAGTATAGATATATATGCATCGGGAACCAATTTATTCACCTGGGACAAATTGGGGATTTACGGTGATACATTTGATCCCGAGACAAGGAGTGGAACCGTCAGCGGGGCTACGAGCTCTAGGGTAAATTCCCAGAACGGACGTTCCTACCCCATAGTGAAAACCCTGACCTTAGGGATTAAGGTGTCCCTATAGTTGAGTAGATAAAAAGCGAAAAAAGAGTAAAACGAGATGATATGAAAAAAATAGTATATGCCATTTTAGGAGTGTCTATGTTTCTTAGTGGTTGTGGTGAGGATTTTGTGGATTCAGATACCCTTACCTTGATTTCAGACATACAGGTTTGGCAAGACGAACTTTTGGTGAACGCCTACATAAACAATATTTATGATGAGGTTGATTTTGTAAATGCGTCCGGACAAGGGAATTTCAATATGGGATTTGACGGGGCCATGGGGGCTGAGTTCAGGACCTTTGGGGCTTGGCAGGATCCCTATAGGGGATCTACCAATATCATTCAGTCAGAAGGGGCCCATAGTCAATTGAATTATTGGAAATACCAACAAGTACGGGAGATCAATACGGCCATACTTCAGCTTTCGGAGGTTTCCAATTTAAGTCAGGGTTTTATTGACGATAAGGTAACGGAACTCCGTTTTTTAAGGGCGTACGTATACTTTCAAATGGTAAAGCGTTATGGGGGCGTTCCCATTTTGACCAAACCACAGGCCTTTGATACACCACAGGAAGAATTATTGGTGAGCAGGAATAGTGAACAGGAGGTATATGATTTTGTGATTTCAGAGCTGGATGCCATTGTTGAACAATTGCCTGGAGAACCTATCAAGGGACGACCTTCCAAATGGGCAGCACTTGCTTTACAAAGTAGGGCAGCCCTGTACGCCGGGAGCATTGGTGAATTTGGGGAGGTTCAGTTGGATGGACTTTTGGGGATACCCAATCCCAATTTTTATTGGCAAAAGGCATATGATGCTTCAAAAATGATCATAGATGACAGTGGTCATGTGCTTTATTTGAAAAATGAGGATGACCGTGCCCAGAACTTCCAAGACCTTTTTATTGATGAAGACAATGCCGAGGTAATCTTCAGTGAGATATATGATGGGGATTTAAAGGCGCATTCCTTCAGTAATCTCTGTATGCCCGATGGATTTAACGCAGGCTGGGGGTCTAACTATAACGTATTTTATGATATGGTGGAGCTATTTGATTTTGAGGATGGAAGTTCAGGAAAAATTGACCGAAGCCTGATTGAGGGACAACGATGGACGGCAGCGGATTTGTTTGGAAAGCGGGATCCAAGGTTTAGGGCATCCGTATTTTATCCTGAATCCCCTTGGCAAGGCTCCACGGTATATTTTCATACCAAGACCACCAATGCCAATAGTGCTCCTGAGGGATGGCCAAATGTCGCCAATAAGCGGAATCGAGTACGTACGGGGCTTCATTTGAGAAAGCGATTGGATGAAGGTACCCTTTTGCCTCCTGGAGGTACTGATGATACGGATTATATCGTATTCCGTTTGGGAGAAGTTTACTTGAACCTGGCAGAGGCAGCCTTTTACTTGGGCAAAACCACCGAAGCCTTGGAAGCTGTCAATACGATCAGGGACCGGGCAGGGATGCCATTGCTTGCCACTGTATCTGAAGAAAAGATTCGTCATGAACGGCAGGTGGAGTTGTTTGCCGAAGACCACAGGTATTGGGATTTAAGGCGTTGGAGAATAGCCGTGGAAGTTCTGAACGGGGTAAGTCTGAAAGGGCTAAAATATGAGTATGATGGAATTTCAAGGGACTATAAGATTAGTTTTTCAAATGCTGAGAACGTGGAACGCGTTTTTCAAGAAAGAAACTACTATTTGCCATTGGGACTATCACGTCTCGCAGATAATCACAACTTAGTGGAAAATCCGGGGTATTAGCATTTATGGCCGATTAAAAATAAGTAAGGGAATCACAATCTTTGGCAGTTTTGAGTTAGTTAAGTTGTGTATG
Source organism: Flavobacteriaceae bacterium (assembly GCA_040830145.1). Classification (GTDB taxonomy): domain Bacteria; phylum Bacteroidota; class Bacteroidia; order Flavobacteriales; family Flavobacteriaceae; genus JBFOLQ01. The sequence goes on from JBFOLQ010000138.1 coordinate 3,806, forward strand.
TCGGGCCAGGGAGTGTTGCACTCCTTGGCCTTTTGCCCTAGGCAGGCAAAGGGGCAGGTGGGGATGATGTGGTGGCATATTTTGACAAATATGGGGTGCTTTATGCCAAATAAGTACCAGTAATTGGCAAGAATCATCAAGAACTTTAGAGCTATTTTTTTCAACCCATTAGTAACCTTGTAATACATGGCCAATGGGTTGATTGAATGTGTTTGTAAAGGTATGATGTCATAACACGTATTGGTGCATCTTGTAGCACTTCCCCGTTACATTCAACTGAAAAATGACAAAACGAGGTGAAGAGCCACCCCTAAATCTTGGGATAAGTGGGGATGTCCAATGAGGAAATGGGTCATGCAAATTATAACTGGATTAAGGATACAGAATGAAAAATAAAACGATGGCAAGTATTTGTAAGGTAACATTTCTACTGGTTTTTCTATTTGGTATTCGAGCCTTGGGGCAGGAGCGGGATATCTATCATTATATAGAAAATCCATCGGTCATCTCCGAAAACAAAGAGGATTCCCACACGGCTTTTTTTCCATATGCGACCGAAATGGAGGCTATGGAAAACAACAGGGAAACCTCGTCAAATTTTTTGGGATTGGATGGGATATGGAAATTCCAGTGGGCAAAACATCCCGGGGAGCGGCCCATGGGTTTTTTCAAGGAAGGTTATGATATAGGAAAGTGGGATTCCATAAAAGTGCCTGCCAACTGGGAGATAGAGGGCCATGGTATCCCCATTTATGTAAACCACCAGTATGAATTTGCCGATTTCTCGGCTCCGGTTTCTCCAGAAATCGAATATGTTGAGCCCAAATACAGGGCGGTGCCGAAAAATCCAGGACAAATACCCCACGACTATAACCCGGTAGGCACTTATAAAAGGGAGTTCCATCTAGCAAACGATTGGACAAAAGACAAAGAGGTCTTTTTGCACATAGGAGCGATGAAATCAGGAGGCTTTGTATGGATCAACGAACACTATGTAGGGTACTCCCAGGGCAGTAAGCTTCCTGCCGAGTTCAATGTGACACACTATTTGAGGCCAGGGAGGAACACCATCGCCCTACAAATTTATAGATGGACGGATGGGTCTTATTTGGAATGCCAGGATTTTTGGCGTATCAGTGGTATTGAGCGCAGTGTCTATCTATATGCCCAGCCCAAGGCCAAGATACGGGACTTTGATATCGTGTCAGTACTGGATAAGGGATATGTGAACGGGGTACTGAAGGTGTCGGTCAAGTTTCAAAACTACACCAAGAAGAGGCAAAGGATGCGGCTTGATCATAAGTTGTTGGACCATGAAAACAATGTGGTTCTCAAAGGAAATCAAGAGGTGGTACTTCAGGGGAGAGCAAAGGATAGCCTTACTTTCTCGGGTATTGTTGAGAATGTGGCACCATGGTCTGCCGAGCATCCAAATCTGTACACCTTGGTACTAACTACCAAGGACAAAGAGGGAAATGTGTTGGAGTCCATTTCAAGGGCGGTTGGATTTAGGACGGTGGAGATAAAGAACGGACTATTACTGATCAATGGGCAGCGCGTGACACTAAAAGGGGTCAATACCCAAGAAACAGACCCGGAGACAGGCCATGTGATGACCGAGGAAATGATCTTAAAGGATATTAAGCTCTGGAAAGAGAACAATATCAATGCCGTGCGTCTTAGCCATTATCCAAGGGGTGATAGATTTTATGAACTATGTGATATCCATGGTATCTATGTGGTGGATGAGGCCAATATAGAATCACATGGAATGTACTATGGCAAGTATAGCCTAGCCAAGAAACCAGAATGGGAAAAAGCCCATGTAGACCGTATGGTGCGAATGGTAAAACGGCACAAAAACTTCCCCTCGGTCATTATTTGGTCCATGGGTAATGAAGCGGGCAATGGAACCAATTTTTATAAAGGATACAAGGCCATAAAGGCCCAGGATGCCCAGAAAAGGCCCGTACAGTATGAGCGCCCATACAAGGATGAGGACCCCAATCTTTGGGATATGGATTGGAACACTGACATTATTGTACCGCAATACCCTTCCCCTGCGGCCTTTGAGCGTATTGGGCAAACAATGACCGATAGGCCCTTTATTCCCAGTGAATATGCACATGCCATGGGCAATAGCACGGGCAACTTTCAAGATTATTGGGATATTATTGAGCGCTACGACAATTTACAGGGAGGCTTTATCTGGGATTGGGTCGATCAATCCATTTGGAAAACCAACGAAAAGGGAGAGCGGTTTTTCGCCTATGGGGGAGACTATGGAGAGAACATGCCCACGGACAATACCTTTTTGAACAATGGGGTGGTATTCCCCGATAGAAGTCCGCAACCCGCACTGTATGAAGTCAAGAAAGCCCATGAATATATCAATTTCAAACCCATGGGCAGCACAGGGAACAATACGTTTCGGGTCCTAGTTGAGAATCTGTACGATTTCACCAATTTGGATAGGTTTCATGTAACGGCCCGCATTAAGGCCGATGGGGAGGTGCTGAAGACGATTGATGTAGGTAGTTTGTCCGTGGAACCACATACAGGAAAATTGGTCCGTATTCCTTTGGATGGATTCACGGTTCAGGATAATACGGAGTATTTTTTACATCTCTCGGCCCAGCTAACGTCAGATTGGGGTTTGTTGAAGAAAGGGTTTGAGGTAGCCAGGGAGCAAATACCGTTGAACCTTTCTGAGTGGAAAGAAAGGGATGTCTCCTTGGGCACACCTTTGACGTTGAAAGAAGATAGCCAGTTTTATGAGGTGGGCAATGATAAAGTAACCGTTAGGTTTGATAAACAAGAGGGGACCATGACATCCCTTAGATTTCAGGGAACGGAACTGTTACAGGATGGTCAGGGGCCCAAACCCAATTTTTGGAGGGCTCCCACGGACAATGACCTTGGCAATAAAATGCAGTTGCAGAGCATCGATTGGAAGAAGGCTTCCCTGCATCCAGGGCCCATAGAGATTAAGGCCAAACAATTGGATAAGGGCGTGGTTCGGATAGTTATAAAGCGTACCCTTCCCAGTGTTGAATCCCATTTTAATACAACATATACACTGTATGGATCAGGGGCTATCGCAGTGACCAGTACCTTGGAAAAGACAGCCCACAAAGCGGAAATTCCCCGTATAGGCATGCAAATGCAATTGCCGGGAGAGTTTCAAAACCTGATGTATTATGGTCGGGGTCCTTGGGAAAATTATTGGGATCGAAAAGCTTCCGCATTTGTGGATAGGTACACTTCTACAGTTGGGGAACAATATGTGTCCTACATTAGGCCCCAGGAAAACGGATACAAAACGGATATTCGTTGGATGGCATTGGCCAATGACCAAAATACAGGACTCCTGGTCGTGTCCTCAAAAGGGAATCCTGATTTTCTGG
>JBFOLQ010000139.1:0-3653 GCA_040830145.1 Flavobacteriaceae bacterium
AAAATCTATATCACAGAAGATATTGGTAAAGCAATGCTAGGGCATCCCCTAGTACGGGCCTATGTCCGTACCTTGGAAGTTGCAGCTTATGAAAAAGCGGTGCTCTTGGTGGATGATGTATATGTCAAAACACTGGAAAGTGGTACCTACTACTTCTGGAAGAATGATAGTACCATCAAAATTGCCCGGGCTGATATGCGTCAGCTACAATTAGAGATTTCTGGTCAAGAATTGTTGACCAAAGACAAGGCTGCCATTCGTATCAACTTCTATACACAGTACAAGGTTATAGATATTGAAAAAGCTTTGTTGGATAACAAAGACTATGAAAAGCAATTGTACATCGCAATGCAGTTGGTTTTACGTGCCTACATTGGCACCTATACTTTGGATGAACTTCTAGAGCGTAAGGAAAGTATCGCAGAAGCTGTGTTTGCAGATATCAAGACAACAGCTACCCTATTGGGTGTTGCCGTTTTGAGCTGCGGTATCCGTGATGTTATCTTGACCGGTGAAATGAAAGATATCATGAACCAGGTTTTGGTAGCTCAAAAGAGAGCTCAAGCCAATATCATTACCCGACGTGAAGAGACCGCGTCTACCCGAAGCTTGCTAAACACGGCAAAGCTGATGGAAGAAAACGAGATGCTCTTCAAGTTAAAGGAGATGGAGTACGTTGAAAAAATCGCCGATAAAATCGGTGAGATTACTGTCTCTGGAAACGGGGGTATGGTGAAACAATTGAAAGAGATATTCTCTGTCAATAAATAGTAGTGGAATGCGTCAATGAAAGTTGGCGCATTTTCTTTTTTTGGGACATGAAGAAAGGCGCAATAAGTTCTAAGCCGGCATCTCAATCAATCGAGTATTTGACCTTGTATTTAGAGTGGTTCAATCAGTTTCTTCCCCGTTCATTGGGATATAATTGGGGTAGCGGGTCACTTTGCCAGTATTGTTTGGAGGCAACATCCAAGACGGTCAACCTACCCATAAAGGCAGCTCCGGCATCTATATTCCAAACATTAATGGCGTTCATAGGGGGTTTTATATCCCAATTTGATATAATCTTTTGAGCAATAAACCCTACTTTCAGGAAGGAATCCCTTGAAATAGAATATTCTCTTAATGTAATAGCCGCCGCTCAACCCCTTTGAATTAAAACTAGTTATTTAATAGGAATAACAATCCCTAAAAAAGAGTAAGTCTTGAAAACTAAGGAATTCTATTTAGGCGCGGCAAACAAAAAAGATAAAGTTAGAATTATACATCCCCCTAATTTGCCTCTGTAAAATTAAAAGCCGTTCTATATCAATTAATTAAAATGATTTTCAGTGGTCCCACTTGGGTTGCTACCTTCAAAATCGGAGGCGACCAGAGAAGGTCCGCTACTGCAAATAGAAAACTACGCTTTGCCTATGTCAAGCGTTCTTTTTCATTCCTCTTAAGTCACATCATGTAAGCAGAGCGTTCTTTCGGGGAATGAAAAAACCCAAGCTCTTAACGGAGCTTGGGTTTGCTGCTTGATGTGGTCCCACTTGGGCTCGAACCAAGGACCCCCTGATTATGAGTCAGGTGCTCTAACCAGCTGAGCTATAGGACCTAACTGATTTTACAGTCATAGTATCAATCCAAAGACTACCATGCCATTATGTAGACAAGGAGCCTTAGAATGAAAATTGGACGCAAAACTACTATATATTTTGCAGGTGCACAATAGAAAACAGTCGGCCCCGCATACTACCAAGGTCCCAATAAAGTCCCTTGCCGTCTAAAAAGTCAGGAAGGCGTAATCTCTTGGCAGAGTTCTACCAACACCCCATTGGCAGATTTAGGATGTACAAAGGCCACCCATTTATTGTCAGCCCCTTTTTTGGGGGTTTCATTCAACAGGATAAACCCTTCATCTTTAAGCCGCTCCATTTCCGCCCTGATATCATCCACAGCAAAAGCAATGTGGTGGATGCCCTCTCCTTTTTTTTCCAGGAATTTGGCGATGGGCCCTTCCTCGGAAACTGATTCCAACAATTCTATTTTGTTGGGTCCCGACGCAAAAAAGGAAGTCCGTACCCCTTCAGAAGCTACCTCTTCGATTTTGTAATGCTCCTTGCCCAACAATTTTTTAAACAGTTTGTTTGATGCTTCCAAGTCACGCACCGCAATCCCTATATGCTCTATCTTATTCAAATCATCTGGATTATAACGTCACTGCGAATGTACAATTTATGTGCATTTCGCTTAAAATTCAGGGTTTAAAATGGCAGCTGTGGAATTCTGTGTAATTTTGCCCTATGGAAACACAGCGCCAAAGAAAGGTGGCCGGCGTTATTCAACGCGATATCGCCGATATTTTACAAAGAGCCGCCACGGATGGTGGACTAAAGGGAACCCTTATCTCGGTTACCCAAGTCGAAGTGACGGTGGACCTATCCATCGCCAAGGTATATCTTAGCATCTTTCCCAAGAAGCGAAGAACGGATTTATTGGAGGGTATCAGCGCAAACAGCCCGCAAATTAAGCACGAATTGGCCCGGCGTACCCGGAACCAGCTACGAAAGGTTCCTGAACTCCTATTCTTTTTGGACGAATCCCTTGATCGTATTGAGGACATTGAAAAGTCCCTTACGGGAAAGAGTGGCAACCCCATAGAAAACCCTGAGTTGCTTGAAAAGCGAAAAAAACGCTGAGAGCCTGTTTGGGATTTTATGATTGATATTTTGTATGAAGCATTTTTGATGCAGAATGAGGCAAAATTTTTAAGCATAGCCGTAGCTACGGTTCAAAATTTTAACGAAATTATGCGCAAAAAGGCACATAGAAACCCAATTGATAAAATCCCAAACAGGCTCTTATAGTGAACTTTCCATTTTACATCGCCAGGCGGTATGTGCGTTCACAAAGCAGACAAAATGCCGTAAACATCATCAACTTCATTACGTTTCTGGTTATTGTTATTGGCTCAGCGGCCTTGTTTATTGTGCTTTCTGGATTTGCTGGCCTAAAGGCTTTCAGCCTTTCGTTTAGCAACACCTTTGACCCAGACCTTAAAGCCTTACCGGCCACAGGTAAATTCTTTCTAATAAGTCCCGAACAGGAAAAAAAACTGAACGATATTGGTGGATTGGCAGCGTATTCAAAGGAAATTGAAGAGCGGGTCTCCCTATCGCACAATCAAAAGAACCATATTGCCCATATAAAAGGAATCGACGGGAACTATCCCCTGACGAACAATATTGATAGCATTCTCTATTATGGCGAGTGGCAAATGGGCCAGCAAACGGGGGTCGCTGGTATTGGCATAATCAATTTATTGGGCCTTACCATCAATCAATATCGCAATCCCTTGGTCGTCATTGCCCCTAAACCGGGCAAAGGGAGCCTATCACCACAAGGCATCAACACCACCAAGCCGTACAACGAGCTCCCCTTAGTCATTACTGGGGTATACCAATTGGAGGTAAACCTTGATCGCAAATATATTTTTGCACAACTCCCATTGGTACAGGCCCTGTTGGAAAAAGAGCACAACGAATTCTCTGGCATCAATTTTAAGTTGCGGGAGGACGCCAATGAAGAAAAGGTACGTTACCAAATAACGGCCATCTTCGATAATACAATTGTATTACAAACTAGACGGGAGACAAATACTGCACTGT